>JANNHC010000169.1:0-12143 GCA_031404215.1 Acidobacteriota bacterium | reverse complement strand
ACATTTCCGGCTAAACCTCCTGCGCTCCGCTCCGGGACCCCGGCGCCGGCCGCGGATCCGCGCTCGCGGCGCGTATCCGCGGGCGGCCGTTTAGGTGAGAACCTTGATGACGACGCGGCGGTTCTGCGCGCGTCCCGCCCGGGTCTTGTTCGGCGCGATCGGCTTCTCTTCGCCGTAGCTGATCACGCTGATCTTGTGGAGCGGCACCTGGTGCTGCTCATATAGATAACGCTTCACCGCTTCGGCGCGATCGAGGCCAAGCTTGTAGTTGATCGTGTTCGGGCCGGCGTTGTCCGTGTGCCCTTCGATCTCGATGAACGCGCCCTTGGGCTCTGCCTTGAGCGTCTGCACGAGCTGATCGAGGTCAGCCTTCGCGTCGTCCGGCATGAGCGCCTTACCGAACTTGAAGCCGCCCTTGTCCTCGCTGAGCGTCACTTCGTACACGAGGCGCTTCGAGGCGCGCTCGATCGCGTACGCGCGGGTGTTCACCGCGTCCGCGGCGGCGCGGGCTTCGTCCGCGCGGCGGCCGGCCACGTCGGCGCGCTGCCCGGCGGCCTGCGCCTTCTGATCGACTTCGCCGATGCGTCCTTCATTGGCACGCGTCCGCTCCTGGGTCTCTTCGACAGACTTCGAAAGCGTTTCCACCTTGCCGTTTACTTCACCGACCTGCGTTCTCACCATCTTCTTGGTCGCACAGGCAGTCGTGCCGCCGAGCGCCAACGCGAGAACGGGTATCGCGATCACCAGCTTCTTCATCTTTGCCTCCGAGCTACTATGTTTAATTGAGCGATTGACTCCGTGTCTGTGCGACTTCCCTCAGTTGTCCCGACGAGTCCGGTGTTGCCCGACGAGTATCCCGAACGTGCCCGGACGGTCAGCGCGCGATCGCGCGCCCGCACCTCCAGCGCCCGCCATCCGTCGCGATTCGAGGCTTCGAACGCGAGGACGTATTGATGGCGCAGTTCGTCGATGATCTCCCGTGCCGCCGTGCTTGCGTGGGCCGGGGCACTCGCGATGAACAACTCGCCGCCGGTCAGTCGCGCCAGGCTCGACAGCGGACTCTCGGGGGTATCGTCCCCGTCGGCCGACTCCCGAGGATCGTCAATCAGCGACATCACAGCGACGATATAGACAGGAATGTCGATGCTGCTCGCAATCGTCGAAACCTGCTCCGGCGTCAGCCGGCTCCGCGTGTCCACACCGTCGGTGAGGACGACCACGGCGCTGCGCTGAGGAACCCGTCCCGCACCGGGCCCTTCGTCCGCCACCGCGCGTGCCGTTTCAGCGACCGCGTCATACAGGGAGGTCTGCCCAAACGGCGCCTCCACGCGATCCAGCGAGGCCATGAGCGACGCGATGTCCGAGGTGAACGGCGTGACACGGTCGAGCCGCGTGTCGAAACTGAAAACCGCCGCTTCATCGCCCGGCCGCAGGGCGCTGAAGAGGTGCAACGCGGCCTGCCGCGCATCGACCGCCTTCGATCCCACGCGCATGCTGCCGCTGATATCGAAAAGCAGGGCCAACTTCGCCGGACCGTCGGATTGCGCGCGGAAGTCGAGAATCGGCCGCGCCTGTCCGGCTTCCGCAACAATGAAGTCTTTCCGCTCGAGATTTCCGACGAAGCGTCCCTTGCGATCGCGGACAATCGCGCTCACCGACACCACGTCGATCGACGAGCGGAATTTCGCCACAGGCGCGTCCTGAGCAAGGGCCTGCCCCATCACCCCAAAGGCCGGGAGGAGCGATAACGTGACGGCCACGTTCACCACGAGCAGTTGCCCTTTCACGCATGCCCCTAGTCCAAAGACCCTGCCAAATGCCTAACTCATACTTTCCTCACGACTTACGGGAGCTGGCTCGTCCCTATGCAGCCCCGGGAAAATAGAAATCGGGTAAAAACTGCTCGATTTTGATTTTTCCGGCGCTGCTTTTTTACACTCCGGCCTGCAACTGGCTGATTGCTCGCTGCGGTGACTCGTCGCTGAGGCGCAAAACCTGGAAATCACAGGCAAAACGCGTGAGACCCGAATTCTGAATCTGGAACCTTCAGCGTCCAATGGCGGATAGAATTCCACGATGTCACGAACGTCGTCTGCCATCCCTGTCGCCCCGCGTGTCAGCGGCTTCGTGTACGCGATCCGCAACATCGTGGCAGAGGCGCGAAAAGTCGAGGCGTCCGGCCGAAAGGTCCGCTATCTCAATATTGGCGACCCGGTCATCTTCGGTTTCCGCACCCCGCCGCACATGATCGAGGCCGTCGAGCGCGCGATGCGCGAGGGGCACAACGGTTATGCCCCCTCGGTCGGCATTCTCGCGGCTCGAGAGGCGGTCACCGCCGAGTGCATCCAGCGCGGCATGCCGATGAGCCCGGATCGGGTCGTCGTGACGTCGGGCACCTCCGAGGGCATCGAGCTGGCCCTCACCGCGCTCGCCGGAACGGGCGACGAGGTGTTGATTCCGGTGCCGACTTATCCGCTGTACACGGCGGTTCTGGCGAAAATCGGCGCCCGCCCCGTTTTTTATCGGACGGATCCGGCGCGAGGGTGGCAGCCGGATATCGATCACGTGCGCAGCCTCGTTACGACGGCGACGCGCGCGCTCGTCGTGATCGATCCGAACAACCCGACAGGCGCCTCGTACTCCGCCGAGGCGAGGCGCGCCCTGGTCGATCTCGCCGATCGGCACAACTTTCCGCTTCTGGCCGACGAGGTGTATGCCGATCTCGCGTTCGACGGGCCTGTCTCCGCGCTCGCCGCGCTGAACCCCGACGCGCCGGTCATGACGTTTTCTTCGCTGTCGAAGGCGTATCTCGCGCCCGGGTGGCGCTCAGGCTGGCTGGCGGTGGCGCAGACCGATCGCCTGGACGATGTGCTCGCAGGAATCAAGAAGCTCGCCGATGGACGCCTGTGCAGCACGGGACCGATGGAATACGCGCTGGTCGCCGCGCTGACGGGCGATCGATCCCATCAGCAGATCTTCCGCGACGCCCTCCGGGAGCGCGCCGAGATCACGTTCAAGCGCTTGAACGCCATCGAAGGCATGACGTGCGTTCGGCCGACGGCCGCTTTTTACGCGATGCCAAAGGTCCAGCTACCCCCGGGCAAGACCGACGAGGATTACGTGCTCGGGCTGCTTCGTGCGACCGGCGTCCTCTGCGTCTACGGTTCCGGATTCTGCACGGCTCCTGAAGACGGTTTCTTCCGCGTGGTCTTTCTCGCCTCTCCCTCCGAGCTTGCCGACATCTATGGCCTGATCGGCGACTTCACGGGCGAATTCCTCTCGACACGGGAGCGGTAAGTGTCAACGATCCCGCCGGCCCAGAAGTCGCTGGTGCTCTGGACGATCTGGATGACCGCACTGTTGGCCATCGTCATCTGGTGCGCGTTCCTCGTTCGCGATGTGCTGCTGCTCATTTACGTGAGCGGCCTGCTGGCAATCGGATTCAGTCCAATCGTGCGGCTGATCGAGCGGCAGAAAGTCCTGCCGATTGGAACCCAGCGTTTCCCCCGGTGGCTCGCGATCCTCATTCTGTATCTCGCGATCATCGGCGCGTTCACCGGCATCGCCTTCATGGTGATTCCGCCGCTCATCGATCAGTCCAAGCAACTTTGGACGGCGCTGCCCGGCATGTTCGATCGCGCGCAGGAATTCCTGATCCAGAAGGGAATCCTGAAGGAACATCTCACGCTTCGCGAGGCGGTGGAACGGGCGCCTGTCAACGGCGGGGGAGAAGCGGTCGGCACCGTGCTTGGCGCCGTCGCCGGGGTCGCAGGCGGGTTGTTCGGCCTGCTGACGATTCTGATCCTGACGTTCTACATCCTGGTCGAGGCCGACAGCCTGCGGAACACCCTGCTGCAACTGTTTGCGCCGCGCGATCGCGCACGTGTGGCTGCCGCAAGCCGGGACATCACGGTCAAGGTCAGCGCATGGCTTGGAGGCCAACTGCTGCTCGGCGGCATCATCGGCGCAACGTCCGCGATTGGCCTGTGGCTGCTCGGCGTCCCGTTCTTCTATGTGCTTGCCCTCATCTCAGGCATCGGCGAGCTCATCCCCGTCGTCGGGCCCGTCCTCTCGGCGATTCCGGCGATTGCCGTCGCGTCCACGGTTTCGTTGAACAAGGTCGTGCTGGTGATTGTGTTCTTCATCATCCAGCAGCAGTTCGAGAATCACATCCTCGTGCCGAAGGTGATGGAGCGGCAGGTCGGTGTCAGCCCCGTGACGGTCATCGTCGCGCTGCTGATTGGCGCCAAGCTGCTCGGTATCGTCGGCGCGATCCTCGCCGTGCCGAGCGCGGCCATCCTGCAGGTGCTGTTCACTGAACTCGTCGCCGCCAGAGAAATCCGGGACAAGCAAAGTTAGCAGCCCGTTAGCCACCAAATCTGTCATTGCAGGTCGGATGCGGGTGGCCAGGCGGAAATGCCGGGCGCAAGCGCCTCGCTGGAGATAGAAGACGTCTAGCTGTAATAAAAGAGAATGGCAATCCACGGCAGGACCGCGGCGGCCATGTAGAAAGCCGCCAGCACGGCAACCACCTTGTGGACCGCCGACAGGTGAAGCGCGATTCCGAAGAAGCCCGCGGTGAGCTTCGCGGTGGCGAGGGCGGCGCCCTGGCCGATGGACGCCATCAGCCAGCCGATGATCGGGTTGGCCTCGATGTGATGGCCGTAAGTGCTCACGCCAATGTACGTGAGCACACCATCGAACGCCTGGACGGTCAGGAACGCGACGAGCGCCACGTCGCCGAAGATGCTGCGCCGGGTATTACCACCCGTGCTCACTTTAACTCTCCCGTGTCGCAAAGTCGGCACTCTGTAACCCCCGCGTGGTCCGGGGATGCCCCCGCGGGAACCCCCTAGACAATGAGGATGCCAACGAGCCGGCGAGTCTGAAGGCGCCGCCTCGAAGCGTGCAAGATCACGGACTATACTCCCCCCATGCGCAGTGACCCGCTGGCCTACCTGGGCGAAGAACTCGATTCCCTCAAGAAACAGAACCTTTACCGGCGTCTGCGTGTACTCGAAGGTGAGCAGAAAGCACACACCACGTTCGATCGCCGGTCGGTAGTCAACCTTTCGTCGAACAATTATCTCGGTCTGACAACCCACCCCAGGCTCAGGGCAAGGGCGTTGGAGGCGGTCGAAACCTTGGGCGTCGGCTCCGGCTCGGTGCGCACCATCGCGGGGACGATGGCGATACACATGGAGCTGGAACGGCGTCTGGCGGAGTTCAAGAAGGTCGAAGCGGTCGTGGTGTTTCAGAGCGGATTCGCCGCCAACGCAGGCACCGTGTCGGCGATCCTGGCGAAAGACGATTTTGTGATTTCCGACGAGCTGAATCACGCGAGCATCATCGACGGCTGCCGGTTGAGCCGGGCGACCGTCAAGGTGTTCCCGCACAAGGACGTGGACGCGGCCAGGCGGATCATCAGTGCTTTGCCGGCCACCGGACGCCGCCTGCTCATCACCGACGGCGTGTTCAGCATGGACGGCGATCTCGGTCCGTTGCCGGCGTTGTGTGCGCTCGCGGAGGAAGCCGGCTGCATCATGATGGTGGACGATGCCCACGCAAGCGGGGTGTTTGGGAAGGACGGACGCGGCACGATCGATCATTTCGGGATGCACGGGCGCGTGGACGTGCAGGTCGGAACGCTGTCGAAAGCCATCGGGGCGCTCGGCGGATACGTGGCAGGCAATCGCAACTTGATCGAGTTCCTGTACCACCGCGCCCGCCCGTTTCTCTTCTCGACGTCCCACCCCCCGGCGGTGGCGGCTGCCTGCATCGCGGCGCTTGACGTGCTGACCGAGGAACCGGAAATCATGGAACGGTTGTGGGACAACACCCGTTTCTTCAAGGCAGGGCTCGAACGCCTCGGCTTCAACACCGGGATCAGCGAAAGCCCCATCACACCCGTGCTTGCCGGGGACAGCGCGAAGGCCAACACCCTGTCGGATCGACTGTTCGACGAAGGGGTCTTTGCCCAGGCCATCGGGTTCCCGACCGTGCCGCGCGACAAGGCCCGTGTGCGCACCATCGTGACGGCCACGCATACGCGCGAAGACCTGCAGTACGCGCTCGATGCGTTTGCGAAGGTTGGCCGGGAGATCGGCCTCATCCAGTAAAGACGATACGCTGCCGCGATCGACCGTCCGCGAGCCGAAAGGTCTCCAGTGAAGAGTTCCCCGTCTGATCGCGCGCGCGAGCTGTTCGACACCTACACGCGCGACATCTCGCGCGAGGATTTGCAGCGGCTGTTCACTCACGACACGCGCGACGCGTACCGCTTCTTCACGCGGGGACGCGCCGAGGATCAGTTCGCGGGCCTGCCGCTCTGGAAGAGCGCGCCGCTGCGGTTACGGCAGTTCTTCGTTGCCTTTACGCTGCGACTCTCGCCGGCGCGGCGCGCGCTCTACATCGGCGCGCTCATCATCGCGCTCACGGGCATCATCCGGCTCTTCAGGGGCTTCGGATCGATCGACATTCCGTTCGGGGTTCCCTTCATCCAGATCGCCGTGCTCACGCCTGTCTGGGCCGACGGCACGCTGGCGCTCATCATCAGCCTCTTCCTGGTGAATCTCCTGGTGCTGCTCGAAGTAGCCGATCGGCTGTCGCTCAAGGGCGAGCTGGAGGTGGCGCGCGAGATCCAGCTGGCCATGCTCCCTGCCGGCACGTACCGGGCGGGCGACATCGAGATCTGCGGCATGACGCGGCCGGCCAATACCGTCGGCGGCGACTTCTACGACGTGCTGCCGCTCCGCGACGGCCGCATCATCATCACGCTGGGCGACGTCGCCGGCAAGGGCAGCCCGGCGGCGCTGCTGATGGCGCTACTGCTCGCCGTACTGCGCACGCTCGTGGACGAAGAGCTCGAAGCGCCGGCGCTCGTGGAGCGTCTGAACGTCCAGATTTGCCGGCACAGCCCCTCGTCGCGGTTCATCACGCTCTTCTACGCGGTGTACTCCCCGGCGAGCGGCGCGCTGACCTACGTCAACGCCGGCCAGAATCCGCCGTTGCTGCGACGACGCGACGGACGATACGAGCGCCTGTCGGCTACGGGGGTCGCGCTCGGCATGTTCGATCACTCCACGTTCGGTTCGGTGGATACGGTGCTGCACGCGGGAGAGATGCTCGTGCTGTACAGCGATGGCATCACCGAATGCGAAGACCCCGCCGGGCAGCCGTTCGAAGAGTCCGGCCTCGAGCTGGTCGTAGACCGCTTCGCGAATGACGGTCCGGCCGACATCGGCGCCGAGGTGTTGAAAGCGGTCGAGGCACACGCGAGGGCCTCGCGTTTCGCGGACGACCTGACGATTCTGCTGTTGAAGCGGGGCACAACACCTTCGAGCCATCAGTGAAAGGCGAAGACCCTCGCGTCGCCCAGGACGGCGAGTGGCGTGAGCTGGTGGACGGCGCGCTGGCCGGTCGCACCGAATCTCTCCCGGAACTCCACGTACTCGCCGGCGTCCACCACGAGAAACGGCTCGTAGCCCTGCGCCCGGAACGTCGCGAGGACCTCGTCGAGCCGCGTGGGCGAGAGCAGATCCCAGCGCAAGGTGGGGCGATTCGCGTAATAGCGGACGCTTCCGCTGTGCTGCACGGCCAGCACGAACGCGGTCGCCGGCAGCCGATCGCGGACGAACGCGCCAGCCAGCGGATACTTTCGTTCCTGGTGTCGGATGTCAAAAGCTCCGTGCGTCTGCGAGGTGTGAGCGAGCACCGCGAGCAGGCCGCCGAGAAACAGCAGTATCGCGGGCGCGCGCCACGACGCCGGGAGACGCCGCAGCGGCCGGAGAGCCACTGCGGACGCGAAAATCAGCATCACGACAATCGCGGCGAGCAGAAACCGCGTGTAGAACCACTCGTTCGGATGGAAGTACACGTAGGGGAGATAGGCCGCCCACACGGCGGCGGCGAGCGCGAGCGATGCCCCGGCCACGAACGGCCTTGCGGCGTGGCGGGCTATCCAGAACGGGGCGGCGATCGACAGCCAGATGAACCACGTGTAACTCTCGGTGAGCCAGGCCGGGTAACGAGCCAGATTCGGTGCGATGTGCTGCATCGAGAATCCATCCGACAGGGTGCCGTACCCCGAGGCCAGGGGAGATCCATAGCGGACGTTCTGGATCCACCCGAGTACGCACAGTCCCGGCATGAGCGTGACGGCAAAAACGAGCGCGCGTTGCGTGCGTGACCCCTCGGCGCTGACGATCGCGGTGATGCCGATCAGCCCGGCGAGCGGCGCGAGGCTCGGCCTGATCAGAATCGCGAGCGAACAGATCGCGCCGGCGCCCACCGCGCTGGAGATCGTGGCCCGGGACGCCAGCAGCAACGCGCCGAGCCAGCACGCGGCGGTCGGCACGTCGCTCATCGGCTGAACGACCTGATAGAGGAACGTCGGACTGGCAGACAGAAGCGCCGCGGCCACGGCCCCGGCGAGCCGATCGCCGAACATCGCCCCCAACCGGTACGTAATCCAGACGAGCAGGGCGCCGAACACCGGAACCAGAAGATAGATGGCGCGCTCGGAGACCGCGGCGAGCGGGGCCATCAGGATCGGCAGGCCGGGCGGATACTTTGGCGCGATCACGCCGCGGGGCTTGCCGATGGTGAATCCGAGCGGTGTGAGCGTGGCCTCCACGTCCGGCCATGCGTACGTCGTGCTGAATGGAACGGTGTCGGTGAGATGTCCCTGCGCGAGCAGCCGCGCCTGGCCCACGTATCCATAGGAGTCGGCGCCGCCGCTGGCAAACGTGCCGAATCCCACACCGGCCACCAGCGCCCATCCCATGGCCGCCACAACCAGGCCAGTGGCAAACCGTGGCGATTCCAGCAGTCGCGATGTCCGTTCTGAGATCGCCACGACGCGCGCGCGGACCATGACCGCCAGCATCGCGGCGCCCGCGCCCGCGAGGAGCGCCGGCCGCAACCAGTCGTGCGATCGGATCCGGATTCCCCCGATGTGTATGGTGAACCCGCCGGACCAGGCGACCGCCAGCGCGTAGAGCGCGGCGATGACGACCCCGGCCAACGCCCATCCGGCCCAGCGATCTCGCGCGCTGGTCCCCCCATTCGTCACTCTACGGTCCACCTTTTGCCTTCCGCGTACGCGTCATGCGGCTAATATGGAAATCCGATGCCCGCATCCCTCGTTCGCGCCGTGCGAAACCTGTGCCTGGCGCTCGCGTTGGTGTGGCTGCCCGCGCTGGCCACGGCGCAAACGCCTGCGGATGGCGTCACCGGGCTGCTGCGCCGCCTGGAACAGGGAGCGGCGGCAGGAAATCGCGGCGCCATCCTCACGCTCGCCGAACCGGCGATCAGCCGCCCGAGCTTCGACGATTTCACCCTGACGCTGACCTCGCCGTCTCCGACGCGCGTCGTCGTCACCGAGCGCGATCGGGCGCCGCTCGACGCCGGTGTCCTGCGGCTCGTCGTTGAAGTGTTTACCGAACGGGGCATAGAAGGTCGACTCGGAACATGGCGTCTCGATGCGCGCCCGGGCCTCTCTCCAGGGGAGCCGTGGCGCATCGCGGCCGTCAGTCGCTTATCGGTCGTCACGGGACTGTACCGCCTGTCGCTCGACAGCGCCACAGAGTACGACATCCACGACCTCGTCGTGCGCGCGCCGGACCGTACGATCGAAATCCCGTCCGGCCGCGCGTTACAGGCGGGAACGCCCGACGGTCCGACCGCGCTCGTGCTCCTCGGCCGCGGCCGCATGCGGTTCACACCGCCGGACCTCGCCGAGCGGACACAGGTCCGCATCTTCTCGGGTAGCGAAGCGCTCGTCGGGGACATTGACGCGGCGTTCGTCCGCTTCTCTCCCTACCAATTCGAGTCGCTCTTCGCGAAGGCGTCGCTCCGGCCGCGGCCTGTGGACCCGGGGGATCTTCGACGCGCGACGGGCATCTTCAACGACTTCGTCGGCCGATCGCTGCAGATCGACCTCGCCGATATCAGCCGCGATCGGTGGTCGTTGACCCCGGCCTTCGGCGACGTGATCGCCGAGCTCCGCACGAGGAAATACGGCACGCTGACCTATGCGCGCTCGGGCAGCGAAGCGGAAGACATCACGATCTTCGATCGCAGGCGCCGGCGGAACATCTCGGTCTACACGTCCGCGGCGAAGCTCAAGGAGCGCGGACGCTTCTACACCGAGGACGCGCGTCTGGAGTACGACGTGCTCGCCTACGATCTCGACGTGGAATTCAATCCGGATCGGATCTGGATCGATGGCAACGCCAGGCTGAAGATCAGGATTCGATCGGAGGGGGCCAGCTCGCTGACGCTGAAACTTGCCGACACGGTGAACGTGCGAGGGGTCTACTCTCCGGATTTCGGACGCCTGCTCCACCTGCGCGTCATCGGGCAGCACAGCGTGATCGTCAACCTGCCAGCCACGCTCGCGCGCGACACCGAAATCTGGCTGAACGTGGTGTACAGCGGGCCCGTCGCGCCCCAGGCGTTCGATCGCGAAGCCATCCAGATCGGCCAGCCGCCGGATCAGGAACCGACGCAGATCCCGCTGCAGCCGGTGTACCTCTACAGCAACCGCAGCTACTGGTATCCGCAGTCCACCGTCACGGACTATGCCACTGCCAGTATCCGCGTGACCGTGCCCTACGACTTCGACGTGGTCGCAAGCGGGGAGCCGGCAGGTCCGTCAAGCCCGGTGGCCGGTGACACAGGACAGAGGCGACGCAAGACGTTCGTCTTCGAGGCGGTGCGGCCGGCCCGGTACCTCGCCGTCGTCGTCAGCCGTTTCAACCGGCTCGATACCGCCCGCATCAGCGCCGGCGGGTCCGACGTGTCGCTGCATCTGCAGGGCACGCCGCGCGCCTCGGTGCGGGTGCGCGAGATGAGCGAACGCGCCGCCGCCGTGTTCTCGTTCTACGCCTCGCTCCTCGGGGACGCGCCGTATCCGAGCTTTACGCTCGCGATTGCGGAGAACGTCCGCCCTGGCGGACACAGCCCGCCGTACTTCGCGGTCCTCAACCAGGTCGTCGCCGGTTCCGGGTTCGTCTGGCGGAACGATCCGGTCAGCTTTGAAAACTACCCGACGTTCTTCCTGGCCCACGAGGTGGCGCACCAGTGGTGGGGGCATGCGATCGGGTGGAAGAACTATCACGAACAGTGGATCAGCGAGGGCTTCGCCCAGTACATCGCCGCGCTGTACGCGGAGAACGAACGGGCAAGCAGCGTGCTGCCGGGTTTGCTGCGGCAGATGCGGCACACCGCCATTGCTTCGTCCGCCCAGGGCCCGATTTATCTCGGCTACCGCCTCGGCCACATCCAGGGGGACGACCGAATCTTTCGCGCGGTGGTCTACAACAAGGCCGCCATGGTGCTGCACATGCTTCGGCGGCTCGTGGGTGACGAGGCCTTTTTCGGCGGCATCCGCGCGTTCTACCGGGAGTGGAAGTTCAAGAAGGCGGGCACCGACGACTTCCGCCGCGCCATGGAGCAGGCGTCGGGCCGCGATCTGGAGCGGTTTTTCGACACGTGGATTTTCGGCGTCGACATTCCGCGCGTGAAGTTCAGCTATCACATCGCCGGAACCGAGGCGACGGTCCGGTTCGACGTGCAGGGCGACCCCGTGGACGTCCCCATCACCGTTACCGTCGCTTACGTGTCGGGCACGACGGAGAACATCCTCATCATGCTGTCTGACAAACAGAGCGAGCGAACGCTTCCGCTCAAGGGCCCCGTTCGCTCCATCCTCGCCAACGCCGACAACGCCGCACTGGTCGAAATCGACAGGTAGAGATAGCCGCCTCCAGGTTTCGAGGCCCGCGGCTTGCCCCTCACACGCCCGAAAAAATGTATGATCAGCGGGATATGGAAACCGTCACGCTGACGATTGATGGGCGGCCGGTCACGGTCGAGAAAGGCAAGACCGTCCTGCAGGCGGCCATCGAAAGCGGGATCAAGATCCCGTACTACTGCTACCACCCGGGTCTCGGCATCGACGGGTCGTGCCGCGTCTGCATCGTCAAGATTGAGAAGATGCCGAAGCTGCAGACCTCCTGTTCCACGCCGGTCGCGGAAGGCATGGTCGTGGCGACGCAGACGCCGGACGTTGTCGAGGCGCGCGCCAGCGTTTTTGAATTCCTATTGATCAACCATCCGCTCGACTGCCCGGTGTGCGA
>JANNHC010000168.1:0-6596 GCA_031404215.1 Acidobacteriota bacterium | reverse complement strand
CCGATGGCTGCCCCCTTGGCGGCCCCGCTGCCGCCGCCAATAATTCCGCCGATCACCGCGCCGGCGCCTGCGCCGACGCCGATCTTCGTCGCGTCCTTCTTCTTGGTGGCCGCCGCGACGCGCGTGATCGTGCCCGTGCTGATGGCCTCGCGCCCGCCATCGCCGGGGAGGTCAACCGTATTGAAGCGGAAGCCGATCGACGCGCGGCCCTTCACCTTGGCCGAGTGTTGTGCGCTCGTCACATGACCGAGCACGGCGGCTCCCGCGGGAAGCGCTTCCACGCCTCCGATGGTGACCGGACTGCGGAGCGTCGCCCTGACGGCATCTTCCACCCGGCTCGTGTCGGACGCCACCGGCGTCGTCAGCCTGACCGCGAGCACCGTGCCTGCCGGCACTGTCACTTCACGGAACTCGAGCGTCTTCGCGCTCCGCTGTTCCGCGGCATCGACCCGGGGCGCGAGGGGGGCGTCGGGCGGCGCCGACGCGCCAGGCGCCTCTCCGGCCGTTCCCGTTGCGGCCTTCGCCTGCGCCTCGCGCAGTTCCATTGCTGCCGGTGTGGTCTTCACCGATTGAATCTGCGCCCGGGGCACCGACATCTTGACCCCGTCCCGGCTCTCGACGACGACCTGTTCGGCGGTGACTTCGACCAGCCGTCCGGACACGCTCACGCCGTCCTTTTTCTCCACCGTCACGTCGCTGCCGGCGGGGATTTCAAACGCATCGTTTCTCGCGCACCCTGTCAGAGCGGCCGCAAGACCGAGCACAAGCAGTAAATTTCTCATAAGACTCTTCATACCTCTTCAGGGAACGGTTGTGCAATGGGTGTGCCCCGCTCCCCACTGCAACGAGCCACGAAACTCAAGAAATTCAGCCCTAAAGACATATTCTTCAGGCTGAGACCCCATTGACGTGTCCGAAGCACCTATTTTTTGAGGCAACTATGTAATTGATACGCAGGAAGTGTAAGAATGACGTAGTTGACCAAGCCAATGACCGAGGAGATCGATTCCCAGCCAGCCTTCGCCGAGCGCGTGCTGATTGTCGAAGACGACCCTGCCACGCGAATCGGCCTTGCCGAGCTCGTGCAGGCCTGGGGTTTTCAGACAGACGAAGCCGCCGACGGCGAAGAGGCGATGCGAAAGGTCACGACCTTCCGTCCCGCCATCATCGTGTCGGACCTCGTGATGCCCCGAATGGGCGGCGCGGATCTGCTGCGCGCGCTCAAGGATCAGCTGACCGACATCACGTTCATCCTGCTCACCGCGCAGGGTACGGTGGACAGCGCCGTCGAAGCGATCAAGGAAGGCGCCTACGATTATTTGGGCAAGCCTGTCGATCCGCAGCGCCTGCAGATTCTCCTGCAGAAGGCGGTCGAGCGGCAGGACACCCTGCGCGAAGTGCGGGCCCTGCGTCGTCAGCTCCGCGAGAAGGGAAGCTTCGGGCGCATCATCGGCAACAGTCCCGGCATCCGCGGCGTCTATCGCGTGATTGAACAGTCCGCGCCGACGAGCGCGTCCGTGCTGATTTCCGGCGAGTCGGGCACGGGCAAGGAACTGATCGCGCAAACGATCCACGAGCTGAGCCCGCGGGCGACATTTCCGTTCGTCGCGATCAACTGCGCTGCCATCCCCGAGACGCTGCTCGAGAGCGAGATCTTCGGCCACGAGAAGGGCGCGTTCACCGGCGCCACCGATCGGCGCACGGGTGTGTTCGAGCTGGCGCACCGCGGCACGCTCTTCCTCGACGAGATTGCGGAGATGATGCCCGCCACGCAGGTCAAGCTGCTGCGCGTGCTGCAGGAGCGCGTGTTCCGCCGGCTCGGCGGCCGCCAGGAGATTTCGGTTGACGTCCGCGTCATCGCCGCCACGAACGTGGTCCCCCAGGACGCGGTCAACTCGGGCAAGCTGCGCGAGGATTTGTTTTACCGGCTCAACGTCTTTGCCATTGATCTTCCACCGCTCCGGGCTCGTCGCGAAGACATCCCGTTGCTCGTGCAGACCTTCCTGATCGAGTTCAATCGCACGAACGCCAAGGGCATCCGCGCCGTCGATCAGGAAGCAATGTACCTCCTCGAACGCTATCCGTGGCCCGGCAACATCCGCGAACTGCGCAACGTCATCGAGCGGGCGACGATTCTCGCCGACAGCGAGTTCATCGAGCCGCGGCATCTGCCGCCGACCCTGATCACGCGCGGCGAAGCGTCACTGCCGACGCTGACGATTACGCCCGGGACAACGGTGGACGAAGTGGAGCGCCGGCTGATCCTCCTGACGCTCGATCACACGCGCAACAACAAGACACGCGCCGCGGAGATTCTCGGCATCAGTCTGAAGACGCTTCACAACAAGCTGAACCGGATGAAGGACGACGGGATGAGGACCGAAGCGTAACCCGGCACCCGACGTGTCCATCAAAGCCAAGCAGGTCGCCGGAGTCACCACGCTGGTGGTCGTGGTCGTGTTCGCGCTCAGCGCGTATCACCTGGCGACCCTCGCGCGCTTGAGCTTTCAGGACACGGCCTCGCGCGGCCAGATGCTGGCGCAGGCCGTCTTCCAGCGCGCCCGCGACGTCGTCGGGCAGGGGGGCGCCGATCCGTATGCGGCGCTGCGTGCGGACGGTGGCATTCGATCGATTCTCGAATCGAGCAGCGCCTACTCGCGCAACGTGACGTACGCGGCGATCGTCAACAAGGACGGCGTCGCCATCGCGCACAGCTTCGCGTCGCTCGAAGATCTGCCGCTGGTTGAGCAGGAGGATTTCGCGCCGCTGGCGAACGGCCGCGCGGCCGATCAGTTCCGTGCCGTGTACTCCGACCGGATGTTTGAAATCCGGCAGACGATGCTCGCCGACGATAAGGAATTCGGGGTGATTCGGATCGGCGTGTCCACGCTGCTCGTCCGCGACGAGCTGCGCACGGCGCTCAGAAACGCGGCCGGCGCGGTCGTCGTCGCGCTCATCGTGTCGTCGCTATTTGCGATGCTGCTCTCGCAGTGGATGCTGCGCCCGATCCACGTGATTCAGAGCGGACTGTCGCGCCTCGGTCGCGGGGAGCTCGACGTCACGCTCGACCTGAAGGAGCAGGAGTTCCGGGACCTCGGCAGCTCGTTCGAAGCCGTCAGCGCGCAACTGTCCGCGCTCGGTCGGGGTGGCGGCGGGGCGGACCCGGCCGCGGTGGAATCGCGTCCAGGCGGGGCGACCGACCTCGAGTCGGTCATGGACAACCTCGAGGATGCGGTGGCGCTCTTTTCTCCCCGCGGCGAACTGATCTTCTGCAACAAGGCGATGAGCGCGCTGCAGCCGCGCGCGCTGGACACGCTGCCGGCGGACAATCCGATCAAGCAGGTGGTTGAGCGTACGCTGGCCGGCCGGAAGTCGCAAGGGCCCATCTCGCTGGCGGGACTGGAGCCGGGGGACACAGCCGAACGGCTGCTCGTCACGCACGCGATTGAGGACACGAGCGGCCGCTTCCTGGGCGCCATGCTGGTCGCGCGCAACATCGGCTACCTGAGCCAGGTGCACTCGACGCTGAACTACTCGCGCAAGCTCGCGGCGCTGGGCCGGCTGATGGCGGGCGTGGCCCACGAGGTCAAGAACCCGCTCAACGCGATGACCATTCACCTGGAGTTGTTGAAACAGAAGCTGTTACGTCAGCCGATCGCCGCGGGTGGCGCCGGCCTGGCGGATTCCGCCCCTCGACAGGCGCAAGGCGTCCCGGGCGTGTCGAGGGACGAATCCCGAATCGCGGATCCCGGCCTGACCGCGGCGCCCGACATCACGAAGCATGTGGACATCATCGCCAAGGAGATTCGGCACCTCGACGAAGTGCTCAACGGCTTCCTGAAGTTTGCGCGTCCTGACGAGCTGAAGCTCCAGCCGGTGCACCTGGCCACGCTCATCTCGGATATCCGCACGTCGGTGGCTCCTGAGGCCCAGCGCCGGAATATCGCCATGAAGGTCGATTGCCCCGACATGCTGCCTGAGATCAACGCCGATCAGGGCATGCTGTCTCAAGCACTGCTGAACCTCGCGCTGAACGCGTGCCAGGCCATGCCGGACGGCGGCACGTTGAAACTGAGCTGCCACACGACATCGCGGCGCCGCGTCGAGATCGACGTGGAGGACACCGGCGTGGGCATCCCGCCGGAAAATCTCGGCCGCATCTTCGATCTCTATTTCACGACCAAGGAGAAAGGCAGCGGCATCGGCCTCTCCATGGTCTATCGCATCGTCCAGTTGCATGACGGGGAAGTCGAAGTGCAGTCCACGCCCGGCCGTGGCACGCGCTTCAGGCTGATTTTCCGGCAGGCGTAGGCTGCTGGCGGCTCTTTGGGATGATGACCGATCGCTGAGGCGTAGTTTGAATGGTGATTTTGGGTACCGAGATGAAGAGAGTGTTTCTGGGGGTATGGGTTTGCGGTGCGCTGGCGAGTGGCGCCTGTGCGTCCGTGGGCGCGAAGGTCCCCGCGGATCGGCCGGCGCTCGAAGTACCGGCGCCACCGGCGCGGATCATTGAGCCCGGCCCCCGGCCGGAGCCAATACCGGAACCGGTCGGCGAACTGCCTCCGCCGCCCGCGACCCCGCGGCCCAGACCCGCGGCTCCGCGCGAGCCGGCGCGCCCGGACCCCAAAGTCGAGCCGCCGCCGATTGAAGCGCCGCCCCTCGTCGCGCCCGTGACCCCTCCACCCCAGCTCCGGACGTCAGGTACCGCCGACGGCGCCGAAGCGTTGCGCCAGGTGCGCGAGATCCTCGATCGCGCGAACAAGACGCTCAAAGCGATCGACGTTCGGAAGTTGCAGCCGGCGCGGCGGGAACAGTACAACACCGCGAGGCTGCTGATCACGCAATCCGAAGACGCCTTGAAGGCGTCGAACTTTGATATCGCCCGCAACCTCGCGGACAAGGCCGACCGCATTGCCAAAGAGCTGCAGACGCGATAACCGCGCGGCTGGAAGCAGGGAGCTGGAAGCTCAGATTAAAATTAGGGCGTTCAGAGAAACGGCGCCCCAATCGGGCGCAAATGTCAATATCTTGCGCCTGCCCTATTTTCAGGGCACTATATCTAGTAGATCGTCACTTGACATCCGTGTAAACAGGATTCATATTGTCCGCCGGCGCTACGGACCGTGCGAGACCTTCCCGGCTCTCGCAAGGCACGGTAAGCGGCACCCATGTTCGTAGCTCAGCCATTCTCCCCGCATCGCTTCGGCGGACCGCCGAAGCCTTCGCGAAGGAGGTCGGAGCTGCCCAACGTCCGGGTTGCTTTTTACCCTGCCAGGTTTGGACGCGCCCATCCATTTACAGTTGTTCTTCAGGGTCCTGGCCAGGGGCTGGTCAGCGGCTCGCGTTTCGGAGGGGATGATGCACAGAGGCGCTGCTCCGCAGGTGGAATCCACCAGCACGCAGTCCACCGCTCGTCCGTCGGCACCGGTGTCGACGACGGCGTCTGGAATTGATTACGAACGTTTCTTCACTCGTGAGGGGATCGATCCGTTCGACGAGGTCGAGTGGGATGTCCGCTCGGCCGTGATCGGCAACGAGAAAGGGAACGTCGTATTCGAGCAGCGCGACGTCGAGATCCCCAGGTTCTGGTCGCAGCAGGCGACCAACATCGTCGTGTCGAAGTATTTCCGCGGCACGATCGGCGCGCCCGAACGCGAGCGTAGTGTCAAACAGCTCATCGGCCGTGTGGTGGACACCATCACCGCCTGGGCGGGCGCGCAGAACTATTTCGCGAGCGAGGACGACCTCCAGGCCTTCAGCGACGACCTGAAGCACCTGCTGGTCTATCAGAAGGCCGCGTTCAACAGCCCGGTCTGGTTCAATTGCGGCTTCGAGAAGGCGCCGCAGTGCTCGGCGTGCTTCATCAACGCCGTGCAGGACACGATGGAATCGATCCTCGGGCTCGCGAAGACCGAGGGGATGCTGTTCAAGTTCGGATCGGGCACCGGGTCCAACCTGTCGGCGATCCGCTCGTCGCGTGAGCTCCTGGCCGGCGGCGGCACCGCCTCCGGGCCGGTGTCGTTCATGAAGGGCTTCGATGCGTTCGCCGGGGTCATCAAGTCGGGCGGCAAGACGCGCCGCGCGGCGAAGATGGTCATCCTCAACGCCGAGCACCCCGACATCGTCGAGTTCATCAACTGCAAGGTCGAGGAAGAAAAGAAGGCGTGGGCGCTGATTGACGCCGGTTACGACGGCTCGTTCACGGGACCTGCGTATGCGTCGGTGTTCTTCCAGAACTCGAACAACAGCGTGCGCGTGACCGACGAGTTCATGCGCGCGGTCCTGGACGACGGGGACTGGACGACGAAGGCGGTGCGGGACGGTGCGCCGATGGAGACGTACAAGGCGCGGGACCTGATGCGGCAGATTGCCGAGGCGACTTACGTCTGCGGCGACCCGGGGATGCAGTTCGACACCACCGTCAACGACTGGCACACCTGCCCGAACACGGCGCGCATCAACGCGAGCAACCCGTGCTCGGAATACATGTTCCTGGACGACTCGGCGTGCAACCTCGCGTCGATCAACCTGATGAAGTTCCTGAAGACCGATGGAGACCAGGCCGGGGAGCTCGATGCCGTCGCGTTCGAGGCGGC
>JANNHC010000167.1:0-3878 GCA_031404215.1 Acidobacteriota bacterium | reverse complement strand
AAAGCCCTCATGTTACCCGATGATGGTGGGGGAACGGCCAGCGGGACGCTCCACCAGATTGGTCGGTACGGCCGGCCTTCGGAACCTCCGCTACGTCGCCGGTTCCGCGGTGCGGTGCCTCTGCCGCTCGCCACACGCACGTTGCCGGCGAGATCCTTCGCGGTCGCACGGTATATTCGCGTTTGCGTCGGGAGGGCAGGAGCGGCACGGAGAGTCCGGCCTGGCGTCGGCTGCAATCAACGCTGATCGCGAGGTGGCGGGATCGCGGGTGCAACGACTCCACAACTGACTCGGGCAGACGACGATCCCATTCTCGCGAAACACAGGGCATCGACTCGGCACGGACAGACAGCCGCCAATGCGGTGACAATGGGAATTTGTGAATACCGCACCGGATTACAACTCGTTTTCTCCTTCCAGTGGTCGGCACCCCTACCGACGGGAAACCCGTCTCGGACGAGCCCTCGGAGAAGAGTGCCGGTCGGGGATCTCGCGCTTCCTGACACGCCCCAATCGGTTGTACTTCGCGTAGAGGTTTTTGGCGCGCCGATGGACGAAAGCGACAACTGGTATGTGGTTGTTTGACCCGCTATACTCGCGGCCATCGTGGCCCTCTCGCTCGGTGCCCGCATCGGTGTCTACGAGATCCGCGGTTCCCTCGGGGCCGGCGGGATGGGCGAAGTGTATCGCGCACGCGACACGAAGCTTGGGCGCGACGTCGCGCTGAAAATCCTGCCGCCGGCGTTCGCCGCGGACGCCGATCGCGTAGCGCGCTTCGAACGCGAAGCACGACTGCTCGCATCGCTCAATCATCCGCACATCGGGGCCATCTACGGTTTCGAAGACGCCGGCGACGTGCCGGCCCTGGTGCTCGAGTTGGTCGAGGGCGACACGTTGGACGATCGCGTGTGCCGGGGCCCGCTGCCGCTCTCGGAGGCGGTGGCCGTCGCGCAACAGATCGCCGGCGCGCTCGACGCCGCCCACGGGTCCGGGATCATCCATCGCGATCTCAAACCCTCCAACATCAAGATCACGCCCGAGGGCGTGGTCAAGTTGCTCGACTTCGGTATCGCCAAAGCCCTCGCGGGCGACGGGTCCGCGCCTGATCTGTCGGCGTCCCCGACCTTGACGGCGGACGGGACGAGCCTCGGTGTGATTCTCGGCACCGCCGCGTACATGAGCCCCGAGCAGGCACGCGGCAAGGCCCTGGACAAGCGCACCGACATCTGGGCATTCGGGTGCGTGCTCTACCAGATGCTCACCGGCCGCGCCGCATTTCGCGGTGAGACCGTGACGGATACGATCGTGGCGATCCTCGAGCGTGAGCCGGACTGGACGATGCTGCCGAGGACGACGTCGTCAGGCGTTCGTCGCTTGCTGCAGCGTTGCCTCGAGAAAGATCCGCGTTCCCGCCTCCGTGACATCGGCGACGCGCGACACTGGATGGAGGACGTCGCAACCGGTGAAGCGGGCGTTGGCGCACCCGCCTCCTCATATCCCAGGCGAGGCCTTGTATGGCTGATCGGCGGCGTGGCGCTGTCATCGGCCAGCTTCGCCGGCTGGCTGCTCTGGGTCCAGCCGACCGAAGCACCCGCGCGCAGCGTGCAATTCCAGCGCCTCACCGACTTTGTCGGGATGGAGGAGTCGCCGGCCATTTCACCGGACGGCAAGACCGTGGCGTTCGTGGCCCGAGCCGGTCCCAGGCGTCAGATCTGGATCCGCATGTTGGCCGGAGGTGCGCCCCGCCAAATCACCGTTGACGATGCCGACCATGAGCAGCCGCGCTGGGCGCCGGATTCGAGTTCTTTCATCTACTTTGTGCCCGCGCTCACACCAGGGGAGCACGGCACGATCTGGGAGATTTCCATGCTCGGCGGCGAACCGCACCGCGTAGCCTCGGCGCTCAGCGGCGGCGACATCAGCCATGACGGCCGGCGCATCGCGCTGTTTCGATTCGACGATAAGCGGATCGTGCTAGTGCTGCTCACGCGCGATGGCTCCACCACCGACCAGCTGAAACCGCTCCCTCCAAACAGCATCTATGAGTATCCGCGCTGGTCACCAGATGATCGTTGGATTGCCTTTCAGCAAGACAATCTCGGCGCGGGTTTCGACAAGCGCGTTCTCGTCGCCAGCGTGTCGCTTGGGGGTGACGCGCGAGAGATCGCGCGGGGTGCTGACCTGAGGGGACTCTCGTGGCTGCCAGGCGGCTCGGGTGTCGTCTATAGCTCTTCTTCAGGGAGCACGGTGCTCTACCCACCCATGTTCAGCCTGGGAGCGGTCGAGCGGGATGGGACGGGCGATCGTCAGCTCACCTTCGGCGACGTGTCCTACGTGGAGCCCGACGTGCACACGTCGGGCTCCGTGATTGCCAGCCGAATCCGCATGCAATCGGACATCTGGAAGTTCCCGGTCACCGGGTCGCCGGCGGAGAACACGCGCGGCGGCCTCCGGATCACACACCAGACCGGCCAGGCGCAGACCCCATCGGTGAGTCCGGATGAATCGGAGGTGGTTCACTTGTCCGACAGCGGCGGCCACGGCAACCTGTGGATAGCCCGAACCGACGGTTCGGGCGCTCGTCAGATTACGTTCGAGCGGAATCCCGCGGTCTCGGTAGGCGTTCCCGTGTGGTCGCCGGCGGGAGATCAAATCGCGTTCATCTTGACGCGACAGGGGGTGACCGGCCTGTCGCTCATCAGTCGCGACGGGAGCGGCCTCCGCCAATTCGCCTCCCTGGGTTACGGGGCGGCCTGGTCCGCCGACGGCCGATGGATCTACTACTCGCGAAACAGCCACGAAACGGTCTGCATCGAGAAGGCGTCGATCGAAGGCGGGCCGGCGATTTCCGTTCGGTGCGACAACGCCAACGCGTCAGCTCCGACGGCTGACGGCTCGGGGTTGTATTTCGTGAACTTCCTCGTGAAGACCAACGGCATCGTGGACTACGAAATCCGCAGGGCCCGTCCAGAGAATGGTCCGTCGGACGTGCTGGCCCGAGTGGCCGGCTCGCGCGTGCCGGTAAACCGGAGGCTGCTCGCGCCGGTCCTGTCGCCGGATGGCAAGTGGCTGACGATGCCGCTGTCGGATGGCACCACCAGCAACATTTGGGCATTGCCGACCGATGGAGGGCCGATGCGGCCGCTCACTGACTTCGGCGATCGCTCCGTCGTGATCGCTCGTCGCATCTCATGGTCGCCCGCCGGCCAGCATGTCTACGCGGCCGTGGCGGACACGGACGCAGACATCGTCCTGCTGAGCGGCCTGCTGCGCTGAGGTGAGCGATCACCGGCCTAGATTCAGCCTCACACCGACCATCACGCGACGTGGATCCATGAAGACAGTGCCCTGACCGAACGTCGTGCTGAACCGATTGTCCGTGGCCAGACCTTCCTCCGCCGTGTCATTGAGCGCATTGAGCACGTCCACTAGCAACTCGATGCGTCCAACGCCGCCGAAGGCGATCGTCCTCGACACGCGTAGATCGAGCAGCGATTGCGATGACAGCCGGCGAGCGCCGCGCAGCTCGAGCAGGATGCGCTGGTCGCCCTGCTGCAGCGCGATCTGCGCCGACTCCGCCCACGGCTTGCCGCTGAAGTGCTGCAGATTCGCGGCGACCACCAGGCCGGTCCGTGGGACGTCGACGCTGCCCATGGCGCGAAACATGTGCGGGCGATCGTTGGGCAGACGCCCGCGCGCGTTGGTGAGACTGTTCGGATCCTGTCCGAACGGGATAGGCGTCGGGCCGGAGATGGTGCTCACCTGTGCGCGCCGATATCTTCAGCTTCGGCGCGGTGCTCTACGAGATGCTGAGCGGCGTGCAACCGTTCCGGCGCGACTCGGACTTGCGGACGCTCGCCGCCATCGTGCGTGATGAG
>JANNHC010000166.1:0-2170 GCA_031404215.1 Acidobacteriota bacterium | reverse complement strand
GACATCGCTCGCCTGCGCCACAGCCGTGGCGCTGGCCGATGCCGGTCACCCCGTCTTGCTGGTGTCGACCGACCCCGCATCGAATCTCGACGAAGTCCTGGGTGTGCCGCTCTCGACAAGCCCGACGGAGATGCTCTCGGTCCCCGGACTGTCCGCGCTCAATATCGACCCAGACGCCGCCGCGCGTGACTATCGCGAGCGCGTCGTCGGCCCGTACCGCACGCTGCTGCCCGCATCGGCAGTTGCGCGCATGGAAGAACAGCTGTCGGGCGCCTGCACCGTCGAGATCGCCGCGTTCGATCAGTTCACGAGCCTGCTCGGTGACGCGCGGACGACGGCCAATTTCGCCCATGTCATTTTCGATACCGCTCCGACCGGCCACACGCTGCGGCTCTTGAAACTGCCGGCGGCCTGGACTGGCTTCATCGATGCGAACACCACGGGCACCTCGTGTCTCGGACCACTCGCGGGACTGCAAGGTCAGCTGGCGATGTATCGTGCGAGTCTGGCCGCGCTCGCGGACCGCCACGTCACGACGATCGTGCTCGTCAGCCGGCCGGAGACCTCCGCACTCGCCGAGGCGGCACGCACGAGCGTGGAGCTGGCGGCGTTGGGCGTCACACATCAACGGCTGATCGTCAATGGCTTGTTCACCGCGACAGACCGGCGTGACCCAATCGCGCATGCGCTCGAGACACGTGGCCGTGACGCGCTCACGGCGCTGCCTGACGTGCTCGCGACCCTGCCAAGAACCGACGTACGACTCCTGCCGTTCGCGCCGGTGGGCGCGGCCGGACTTCGGTCCGTGTTCAGCGACGTGTCCGTGGGGGCCGCGGTGGTTTCGGTACCCGCGGCCTTGACGCAGCTACCCGGTCCTATTGCGCTCCTCATCGATGAGATTGAGCGTGACGGGCGCGGTGTCGTGCTCACAATGGGAAAAGGCGGCGTCGGCAAGACGACGGCCGCGGCAGCGATCGCGGTGGAGCTGGCCGCACGTGGTCATCAGGTGCATTTGAGCACCACTGATCCCGCGGCCCATATCAGTGCGACGATCGGCAATGCCGTCCCGCGTTTGCGCGTCACCCGGATCGATCCCGCGGCGGAAACGCGTGCGTACGCGAAGGAAGTCTTAGCGTCCTCGACGACGCTCGACCAGCGCGGACGTGACCTCCTCGAGGAAGATCTGCGATCGCCCTGCACCGAGGAGATCGCGGTCTTTCGCGCGTTCGCGCGGGTCGTCGCCGAAGGCGAAGAGGATTTCGTCGTGCTCGACACCGCGCCGACGGGTCACACGCTCCTGCTCCTGGACGCCGCCGAGGCGTATCACCGCGAGGTGGCGCGCAGCCAGGGTACGACGCCCGAGGCGGTGCGTCTCTTGTTGCCGCGTCTACAAGATCCGAAGTTCTCAAAAGTCCTGCTGGTGACGATTCCGGAAGCGACGCCGGTCCACGAAGCAGCCCAGTTGCAGACGGACCTGCGGCGGGCTGGCATCGAGCCGTTCGCCTGGATCGTGAACCAAAGTTTTGCCGGCGACCACGTGTCGGATCCGGTGCTTCGTGAGCGCGGCGCCCGCGAGGGGCGGTACCTCGCCGAGGTCCGCGACCGGCTGGCCGGCCGGGTCGCATGGGTACCCTGGTATGGCGACGCGCCGATCGGTCCCGAACGGCTGCGCCGCCTGGTAAGTGGAACGACAATCGAGGTAGCGGCGGCCGTTCGCTGAGGTGCCACACATCACTCGACGCCCACGCTGCCATACCGGGCCGTCGGTCTGGATCGCCTCGATTTTACGCAGCCAGCTGATCAGTGGGTTCCCAGGCGAAGGATGCCGCGCCATCGTGCGAAGCGCGAAGGCGGGCCTGATTCTGGCTGTTGAACGAGCTACGGCTCGGTTAACCCTGTCCTCTTTCTTGTGAGCGAGCTTCCCGCCGCCGCCAAGGCTTCGGCGCGGTCGCGCTGAAGTTTCGTCGTTTCGTTCGCGAACGAAAGCGGGCGGCCCGGTAAGCCAAGCGAAATTGTTGCACTCCGACTTTTCACTTCGAGGCCGCTGCCTCGAGGGCGGCCAACGCTCGCCGCAGGCGTTCGTCCGCCTCTCTCGCGACGTCCTGTAGCGCGGGATTCGCGCCAACAATCCCGAGCGCGACGAGCGGCGCCATGGCCGCGACCACGCTCT
>JANNHC010000165.1:0-11995 GCA_031404215.1 Acidobacteriota bacterium | reverse complement strand
GTTCCGACGAAGAACGCCTCGTCGCAGATGTAGAGCATCTCGCGCGGGAGGTTCTGCTCGTGCACGGTGAACCCGCGATCCCGCGCCAGCGTGATCACGGTGTCGCGCGTGATGCCCGGCAGCACGGCCGCGCTCAAGGGGGGCGTGTAAAGGGCGTCGTCGCGGACGAGAAACAGATTCTGCCCACTGCCTTCGCTCAGGTTGCCGGTCGTGTCGAGCGCAATCCCTTCGCTGTAGCCCTCGGCGATCGCTTCCATCTTGATCAGCTGCGAGTTCGCGTAGTTGGCAGACGACTTCGCCAGCGTCGGGAACGTGTTCGGATGCGCACGCGCCCACGAGCTCACTCGGACATCCACGCCGCTCTCGAGCGCATCCTTCCCCAGGTAGGCGCCCCATTCCCACGTCAGCACGGCGACGTCAACGGGGCAGGGCAAAGGGTTCACGCCAAGCTCGTTGTAGCCGCGGTAGACGATGGGCCGGATGTAGCAGGCTTTGAACTTGTTGGCGCGGATGGTGTCGAGCACGGCGGCGGTCAGCGTCGCCCGGTCCATCTTCGGCTCCATCCGGTAGATCTTGGAGGAGTCGAACAGCCGCCGCATGTGGGCGTCGAGCCGGAAACAGGCCGAGCCGCGCGGCGTGTCGTAGCACCGCGCGCCCTCGAATACGCCGCTGCCGTAGTGCACGACGTGCGACGCGACGTGAATCTTCGCGTCCGCCCAGTCCACGAGGGCGCCGTTCATCCAGATCTTGCCGGTGCCTGCGAAGGCCATCGTGACTCCTTAAATGAAGCGAATAATGATTTTAGCATAGCCCTCCGTGGCGGCGGATCTCGCGGGAATACGGATCTCGCGCGGAGAACGCAGAGCTCGCAGAGAAGACCACAGGGTGGGCCGGCTGCCTGGGGCCTTCCGGCGACTCGCGCTGGGCGCGAGCAGGAGGAGGACAAGATCGCCAGAAACAAACAGCGGGGGGACATGCGCTGCTTGTTTCTGGCGATCTCGTCGTCCTCCGTGCGCCGGCCGAGGCCGGCGTCGCCGGAACGGCGTTCGCAGCCGTCCTCGGCGATCTCCGCGTTCTCTGCGCGATGCTCTTGGTTCAGGGGTCTCTACGCGATCCTGTTGGTGATCGGCGGCCTCCGCGGCTACTGCGTTTCCCCGCAGAACGGGCAGCGGTCGGCGCGGGCGTGCAGCGGCTTGTGGCATTGCCAGCAGAAGCGCGCCGCGGGCGCGGCGCGGGCGCGCAAGCGCGTTTGTATGCCGTGGGGGTCGTCTGGTCCGGCGCGTCCAGGGTCAGGCTTGGGGGACCCTCCGGCGGCCGGCCGCACGCGTGCGGCGAGCACGTCAGCCAGCAGCTCCGGCGCCCGCTGATACCGTGCCGTGATTTCCGGCGCCATCGCGCGCATCACGATGTCGCTGATCGCCTTGGGAATCAAAGGATTCTTGAGACGAGGCGGCGAGACCAGCTCGCCCGACATCAGCTTGTCGAGGTCGGCCGGCGCCGGCGTGTCGTACGGCAGGATCCCGGTCAGCATCTGGTACATCGTGACGCCCAGCGAGTAGATGTCGGAGGCGAACACCGCCTTCCCGTGAAACTGCTCGGGCGCCATGTAAGGCGGGCTGCCGATCACGGTCGTGCCATGCGCGGCAATTTCCAGAAAACGCGAGGTGCCGAAGTCTGCCACCTTCACCATGTCGTTCTCGGTGATCAGCACGTTGGCCGGCCGCAGATCGCGATGGATGACCCCCTGCGTGTGCGCGTGGTCCACGGCGTTGCAGATCTGACACGTGAAATCGAGCGCGCGATTCAGCTCGATCGGGCCGCGCGCCCCTATGAGGTTTTCCAGCGTCTCGCCCGGCACGTACTCCATCACGATGAAGAAGACGTTCTCCTGCTTCTCCGCGGTCGTGATGGCGACGATGTTGGGATGGCTGACGCTGGCCAGCAGGCGGGGTTCGCGCAGCAGCTCACCGAAGTCCAGCCCCTGCCGGTGTGGGACCTTGATGGCGACCTTCTTGTCGATCCAGGTGTCCTCGGCGAGGTAGACGGTACCGAATCCGCCGCTTCCAAGGGGCGCGATGATTTTGTACTTCCCGAGACTCTGGCCTCTGAATAACACCTTGTGAAGAATTGTCGTTGGCTGAATGGCGATGGCTGATTGGTCGAACGACGCGAGTATAGCGCGACTTCGCGCATAATTCGTGCGTGACGCTGCCACGCTTTTACGCGCCCGCGCTGGATCCTTCCGGCGGCGAGGCGTTGCTGCCGGGCGAGGAGGCCACTCACCTCACGCGAGTGATGCGGCTGGGCGCGGGTGACGAAATCGCGGTCTTCGACGGCCGCGGGCGGGAGTTTCGCGCGCGCGTGTTGTCGGCCGCGCGTGGGGCGGTGCGCGTCGAGCTGCTCGATCCGATCATCCCGGCGCCAGAAGCGCGCGTGCCGATCACTCTCGTCCAGGCGGTCCTGAAGGGGGACAAGATGGACGCGGTCGTGCGTGACGCGACGATGATGGGCGTGACCGCCATCGATCCAGTGATCACGGCGCGCACGATTGTACGGTTGCCCCGGCGGGACAACGAGCGTTGGCGAAGAGTGGCTGTCTCGTCCGCCAAGCAATGCCGCCGGGCGACGGTTCCCGTGATCGCCGAGCCGCGCACGTTCGCCGACTGGCTGGCCGCCAGCGCTTCCGGCGTGCGGTTGATGCTCGTCGAGCCGTCAGCGGCGACCGGGCCAACGAGTTCGCTCCGAGTGCTGGAGAGTCACGCGCCGGGATCGCTTGCGTTGATCGTGGGTCCCGAGGGGGGCTGGACGGAAGACGAGCGGCAGCAGGCGGAGCGCGCCGGCTGCATCCTGGTGACCCTGGGTGCCCTCACCTTGCGCGCCGACGCCGTCGCGACCGCCGCGCTCGCGGTGGCCAGGTTTGTTCTGGGCTCAGCAAACAAAGACGAACAGTGAAGAAGGCCGAGTCTCTCTCTAAAGGACGAAGAGCGCGGCGCACCATCCCGCCTCGCGCAGGGTGTGTTGCGGGGCACAGTGAAAGGCCAGCGCGACGTCGGCGAGTTCGTCGCCGCTGAATCCGCTGACGATGAGCATGCCCGAAGGCGTGACCAGCCGCCTCAGTTGATCCGCGTATCGCTGCAGCACGGCGCCGGTGAGATTTGCGCAGACGAGATCGGCGGGCGGAAGCGAGACCCTCGAGATCTCGACTTCGAGGATTTCGATCGCCCCGGTGGCGCCGTTGCGCTCGGCATTCTCGCGCGCGTTCTGCAGCGCGTCGGGGTCGTGGTCGATCGCCGAGACGCTGGAGGCGCCCAGCGCCCACGCGGCGATCGCCAGGACGCCCGATCCGGTCCCCACATCAATCACGCGCTTCGCGCGAAGATCCACCTGTTGCAGCAACTCCAGGCACAACCGCGTCGTCGCATGATGCCCGGTCCCGAAGCCCATGGAGGGGTCGATGATGATGATGAGGGATGAGGGATCAGGGATGATGGATTGAAGGTCCCACGGCGGCGCGACGATGATGCGGCCCGCGCGGATGGCTGTCAGCGAGGCCTGGCTGCGCCGCGCCCAATCCTCATCGTCCACGTCCAGGGGTGCGAGGTCGAGCAACGCGTTGCCAAACTCGGACGCGAGCGTGGCCCACGCGGCATCGCGCGGGGCGGCCGTGCGGAAGAACACCCGCCAGCCGTCGCCGGTCTCGTGTTCGTGAATCGCGACCGGCTCGAAGGCGTCGAGCTCGGCGTACAGCATGTCCTGCAGCGTTCCCGCGCCAGGTCCCGGCGCGAACCGGAGATCGAGGGCTGGAGCACTAGCCAAAGATATCTTTGACGCGCTCGAAGAAAGGCTTCTCGTCCGCCTCCGCCTCGTCGTCCAGTTTTTCCTGCGGGAGGGTGCGGCCAAGTTCTTCGATCAGGCGCTTCTGGTCCTTGGAGAGCTTCTTCGGAACCGCCACGCGCGCGATCACATGCAGATCGCCGTGGCCGCGCCCGTTGACGTGCGGCATGCCCTTGCCGCGCAGTTTGAAGCGTGTGCCAGGCTGAGTACCCGCGGGCACGTGGACCTCCTCGCGGCCGTCGAGCGTCGGCACTTTGATGTCGCCGCCGAGCGCCAGCGTGGGGAAGCTGATGGGCATCTCGCAGTAGAGGTCGTCTTCCTCGCGCTGGAAGAACGAGTGTTCCTGCACGTGGACGACCACGTAGAGATCGCCGGTAGGGCCGCCGGCCGAGCCGTGCTCGCCTTCGCCGTAGAGGCGCAGGCGCTGCCCGGTCGCGATTCCAGCCGGAATCTTCACCGTCAGTTTGCGCTCGCGTCCCACGCGTCCGGCGCCACGGCACGGCTGGCACGGTTTCGCGATGGTCTTGCCGGTGCCGCGGCAGTTCGGGCAGGGACGCGCAACGGTCAGGAACCCTTGCTGATAGCGCAGCTGACCGGCGCCCTTGCATTGGCTGCAGGTCTCGGCCGACGTGCCTTCGGCGGCGCCGGATCCCTTGCAGGGTTCGCAGGTTTCTTCGCGCGGAATCTGGACCGACGTCTCGGTGCCGGACGCAGATTCCTCGAACGAGATCTCGAGGTCGTAGCGGAGATCGGATCCGCGCTGCGGCCCCCCACGCCGGCGGCGCTGGCCGAAAATATCGCCGAGCCCGAAGACGTCGCCGAGGCCGGAGAAAATGTCGGAGAAGTCCGCAAAGATCGTCGGATCGATACCGCCCGCTCCGGCGCCCGAACCGGCGACGCCGGCATGGCCAAACCGATCGTAAAGTCCCCGCTTCTCGCCATCGGCGAGCACCGAGTAGGCTTCAGCCGCTTCCTTGAAGGATTCTTCCGCTTTGCTGTCGCCGGGATTTCGATCCGGATGGAACTGCAGCGCCAGCTTCCGATATGCGCTCTTGATTTGCTGTTCCGTCGCCTGGCGATCGATCCCAAGGACCTCGTAATAATCGCGCTTCGTCACCCTGCTCACCCTTTGGCCACCTTTACCATCGACGGCCGCAGGAGGCGGTCGCCCAGCAGGTATCCGCGCCGGAACTCTTCGACAATTTCACCGTCGCGGCGTGCCTCGGCGGGCTCGTGCGAAACCGCCTGATGATAGTGGGGATCGAAGCCGGCGCCGAGCGCCTCGATCGCGCGCACGCCGCGTTTGCGAAGAATCTCGGCGAGCTGCTGATGAATGAGCTCGACGCCGCGTCGATAGGGATCGCCGGCATCGGCGCCGGCCTGTGCCTTGAGGGCCCGGTCGAGATCGTCCATGAGCGGCAGAAGCTCTTCAATCATGCTCGCCGCCGCCGCATCCGTCAGCAGCTGCCGATCACGTTCGACCCGCTTGCGGTAGTTGTCGAAATCCGCCGACTTCCGCAGCAGGAGATCGTAGTACTCGTCGCGCTGCCGCTGAAGCTCAGACTCGGCGTCGTCCGGCGCCGCCGGCGCCTCGTTCACGGCGCTGAATGTCTCGTTTGGTTTGTCGTCCACGGTGGGTGACCTGAAAACGTAAAACGTAGAAACCGATTAGTTATTCTTTCCCACTCACCATCCGGCTGATCGCCCGGGAGAGCGTATCGACCGCATTGATCGCGCGGGAGTACCGCATCCGTGTCGGGCCGATCACACCGACCGTGCCGGTGCCGTGGCCGTCGAAGTAGGTCGAGGCGATCAGGCTGAAGTGATGAAGGTCGGCCGCCTGATGCTCGGTTCCGATGACCACGGTGAACCCGCCCCCTTCCATGCAGTCGTCCAGAAGCTGCACGAGGCGCGTTTTTTCTTCCATCATTTGCAGCAGCGTCCGGAGCGTGGAGATCGTCAGCTCCGGATCTTCCGTGCCGACATCGTCCAGGAGCAGTGACGTGCCCTGGATGAACACCGTCGGCGCCGGATCGATGCCTTCGAAGGTCGTGCTGGCCAGACGCAGCGCGCGCGCCATCAACTCATCGTACAACGTGCGCTCTTCGCTGAGGCGCTCGAGCACGGCGTGGCGAACCTCGACGAGTGACTTCCCCCGGAACTCATGGTTGAGGTAGTTGGCCGCCGCTTGCAGCTCGCCCGCCTCGTACACCTCGGTCGGCTCGATGACCTTGTGCGTGACGTGGCCGCCCGCCGCGACGACGACGACCAGCAGCCTGCCCCCATCGAGCGGGACGAAATCGAGGCGTTCGAGCAGGGTTGTGTCGGGCGCGATCGCGAACCCCACCTGGTGCGAAGCCCGTGATATCTCATGCGACACGTGGGACAGCAGGTTTTCAACCGTTCCGGCGCGCCGAAGCCGTGCTTCGACCTGCGCAGTGGGTCGCGAGGACTTTCGCTCCGCAAGAAGCTGATCGACGTACAGCCGGTAGCCGAGGTCCGTAGGGACCCGTCCGGCGGACGTGTGGGGCTGGCGGACGTAACCCTGCTCTTCCAGCCGGGCCATGATGTTCCGGAGTGTCGCGGACGACACCCCGAATCCACGATTCGCCAGCCACAGCGACGAAATAGGCTCACCCTGATCGATGTATGCGTGGACGAGGACCCCGAGAATCCGTCTATCCCGTTCGGGTAGCTCAGGATGGCGTGTCATAGGTATTTAGCACTCTCCTCGCACGAGTGCTAATAGTGATTATACACGCCCTCGGGGTCAGACCGTGGTCCAGCTCGACTGCAGGGCCAGCGGACCAGCTCAGGGGACTGTCCCAAGTCGAGGTCAGACTCCGGCGCGGGCGGCCAGCTCGGCCGCAGCGGTCCGGGCTTGAGCTGAGATGGCGGCGGCGTCAAGGCGGGTCAGCGCGAACCGAGTGACGAGGACCTCGCCATCGACCATCGTGAGGCGAACGTCCGTGCCGCGCGCCGCGTAGGCCAGTGTGGACCAGGGGTCGCGATCGGGCGCCAGATGGGGGCGGTCGCGCTCGACGATGATGAGGTCGGCGCGTTTTCCAGGCTCGATCGACCCGATTTCTTTTTCGAGCCCGAGCGCACGCGCCCCTTCCCGGGTCGCCATCCACACCGCATCGCGCGCCGTCAGGGCGCCCGGCGCCTTTCGGACGGCCTGGAGCGTGGCAGCGAGTCGGATCTCTTCGAACATGTCCAGCCGGTTGTTGCAGGCGGCGCCGTCGGCCCCGAGCGATACGGATATGCCGCGCGCACGCATCTCCGCCACGGGCGCGATCCCGGATCCAAGCTTGAGATTCGAACCGGGACAATGCAGGACCTTGACGTCGCGCTCGGCGAGAAGCTCCTGCTCGCGCTCGGTGACCCACACACAATGTGCCGCGCACAAGCGCGACGTCGCGAGCCCGGTGTCGGCAAGATATTCGAGGTTCGAGAATCCACCGGACAGGCGGCGGACGACTTCCACCTCGTCACGCGACTCGGACGCGTGGGTGTGGACGAGGGTATGCTCCCTCGCCGACAGCGCCGCCACCGATTCCAGCAGCTCACGCGAACACGAGACCGCGAACCGGGGCGCGAACGCGGCATGCAGCCGGCCGTTGGCCGCGCCGTCCCAGCGCTTCTTCAACGCGAGGCTTTCATCGATCGACCGCCCCGTGTCCTCCCGCAGCCGCTGAGGGGCGTCGTCTGACCCGTCCATCATGCATTTGCCGACGGTCGCTCTGAGGCCCGTTTCCGCGAGCGTCTCGAACACGACGTCCGTATCGTGCACCGTTTCCATCGTCAGCACCGACGTGGTGCCCGAGAGGAGAAGCTCCGACGCGGCAAGACGCACCGAGGCCCGGAGGGTCTCGGGGGTATGGGCGGCCTCCATCGGCCAGACCCGGCGCTTCAGCCATTCGAGCAACGGCATGTCGTCGGCGGACCCGCGGAACAGGGTCTGACAGAGATGAATGTGCGTTTGAATGAATCCGGGCAGGAGGTAGCCGCCCGCGGCGTCGATCACCGTCTCGTGGCGCCCCGCTTCGTCCGCGCCGACCGAGAGGATCCGTCCCTCGCGGACCACGACCGAGCCGTCGATGACGTCCAGACGATCGTTCATGGTGACGATCGTCGCATTGCGAATGAGCGTGGACCCGGAGCCGGGTCTCGATCCGGGGTCTGCCCCCGTCATTCTGCCTTGATCCTGGCCCGCTTCATCGACATCGTCGCCGTGTCCACGCCTCGACTGACCGCGATCAACTCGGCCAGGATGCTGACCGCGATTTCGGCCGGCGTGACGGCGCCGATCTCGAGGCCGATCGGCGCGTGGACGCGTTCCAGGCACTCGGCCGGCATGCCTTCGGCCAGGAGCGCGTCGTAAATGCGGGCGACCTTCGCGCGGCTGCCAATCAGTCCGAGGTACTTGAGGTCGCGCGCCGCCAGCGCGCGCATGGCGTCGAGGTCGTGCTGGTGCCCTCGGGTGACGACGACCACGTACGAGGACGCGGGAAGTTCCGCCCGGTGCAACCAGTCGGGAATCGGTTCGACGACGACCTCAGCGCCCGGGAACCGGTCGGAATTTGCAAACTTCTCGCGGTCGTCCACGACGTGCAGGTGGAAGCCGATGTCGGCGGCCGCCTTCGCGAGATGGAGGCCCACGTGTCCCGCTCCGATGATGAACAGGCGCGGTGAGGGAGCGAGCGGATCGATGTGCACGTCCATGCGCCCTCCGCAGATGAGGCCGTTTTCCTGCGCGAAGTCGTCGTTGAGCTCGTAGTGGAGGAGCGACGGCCGGCCCGACGCGATGGCTTCGCGGGCCTTCCAGAACGCGTCGTTCTCGTAGCAGCCGCCGCCAATCGTCCCCACCGTGCGGCCGTCGGCCCAGACGAGCATCTTCGCGCCGGCGCGCTGCGGCGTCGATCCCTGCGCGCGAACCACCGTCACGAGCGCCACGCTGTCGCCGCGCGCGAGCGCCTCCGCGGCCGCCGCCAGCACGTCCTCGTTCAGACGAGCACCTCGATTTTCGCCTTCTGCTTGAGCGACTGGATGAACGCCTCCGCCTTCTGCTGCTTCTGCTGCTCGATCAGGTATTCCTTGATGCGGCCGCTGACCTGATCGAACGGAACCGTCGATGCGGGACGCGTCTCGGTCACCTTGATGATGTGGTGTCCGAACTGCGTCGTGACGATGTCGCTGATTTGTCCCGGCTTCAGTGAGAAGGCCGCCTGATCGAACGCCGGCACCATCTGTCCCTTGGTGAAGAAGTTCAGGTCGCCTCCCTGCTGGGCGCTGCCATCGGCGGAGTGCTTCTTCGCAAGCTCGCCGAAGTCCCCGCCGGTGCGCACCTGCTTCAGCACGCTCTGTGCCTGCTCCAGGACCTTCTTCTTCGCGGCGGCGTCAGCGCTCTCCTCCACGCGGAAGAGGATGTGGCTCGCGCGGACGGCCTCCTCCTGCTTGAACTTGTCGGGATTCTTGTCGTAGAACTCGCGCACCTGCGCGTCGGCCGGCGCCGTCTGCGCGGCGACCTCCGCCTCCATCATCTTGTTGATGCTGATGTCGATCCGCGTGTCCGACTTGAGCCTCTCGATCGTCATCCCGCGCGCCGCGAGTGCCTTCTTGAAGTCCTGCTCGTTGGGAAACTGCGATTGCATCTGCTTGAGGTTGCCGTTGACTTCGTCGTCGGTGACGGCGACCTTCCGCGCGAGCGTTTCCTGATGGAGCACGGTGTAGGTCACCAGCTGGTCGAGTGCCTTGCGGAGGATCTCGTCTCTGCGTTCGGCGGGGATGGGCTGGTTGGCGGCCATCTCCATGTTCTTGATCAGCCGATCGAAATCGGCCTTCGTGACGGCCTGGCCATTCACGCGCGCGAGCACCTCAGGCAACAGCGCCGGCATGGGCTTGGCCGGTACGGGCGTGGGGGCGGGTTGGCCCGCCGTAGCGGTCGCCGCGGCCTGGCCCGGTTTCGCCGGTTCAGCGCTGGCGGTCGACGTCGCGGGAGGCTTGCGGCACGCCGCCGCGCCGGTCACGGTGGCAGCCACCAGAAGTACAGAAAGCAGTCTCGTCAAGACGAATATCCTCAAACGGTATGGCCGAGTGAACGATGGGTGAAGGACCTTTTATTCTAACCCGGAGGGACATCGCGCGAACGGGAGGCAGCCCCAGCTATCGGTCTCGCGCAGAGATCGCCGAGGGACGCAGAGCGGCTGTCCGTTCCGCCAACCCGCGCTGCGCGCGGCAGGAGACGTCGAGATCCGCGGAAACAAGCAGCGCCAGCCGCCCCGCTGTTTGTTTCCGTGGATCTCGTCGTCTCCTGGTGGCCGCCCGGAGCGAAGGAGAGGGCGGCGTTGGCGGAACCCTGACGACGTCATTATCTCCGCGTGCTCCGCGTTCTCCGCGCGAGATCCCTCCGCGCGAGATCCCTCTCTGCGCGAGATCCAGTCCGTGACGGCCCGCCACCCTAGAAACTGTGCAGCGTGCAGCCTTCGGTAGGCTCGGTGCCGGCGATGAACGACTCACGAAAGACGCGAGGGCATCCGGGGAGCGCGATCTTGCCCGTGTCGCGATCGATCGTCACGAACGCGATGCCTTCCGGCGCCTCGAACGGCACGTTGGGGCGTCCTCCGAGGGCGCGCATCATGAAGGTCGTCCAGATCGGGAGCGCGGCCTGGGTGCCGCTCAGGCCGAGCGGCTGGTTGTCGTCGAGCCCGACCCACACCACGGTCAGGAGCTCCGGCGTGAACCCGACGAACCAGGCATCGCGCAGGTCGTTGGTCGTGCCGGACTTGCCCGCCGCGTCGAGGGTGAACCCGGCCGCCCGTGCCCCGGCGCCAGTGCCCTCGTTGATGACGCTGCGCATCATGTTGGTGACGAGGAACGTCGTGTCGGGGCGGGCGATGTTCCGCGACGCCGCGGTCTGAATCTCGACGTTCTTTCCGGCGCTGCTCACGAGCCTCGAAATCGCCCGCAGCGGCTTGACCGTGCCGCCGTTCGGGAACAACGTAAACGCGGCCGCGATCTCGAACGGCGTGGCTTCGAAGACGCCCAGGGCAATCGACGGATATGGCCGCGGGGGCGTGCCCGCGCCGACCCTGCGCCACAGCGCCGCGACCTGGTCGTACCCCGTGGACTCGGCCACTTTGATGGTGGCGATATTGCGCGACAGCGCGAGCGCGCGACGCAGCGTAATCGGCCCTTCGTATTCACCGTCGTAGTTGTTCGGCGTCCAGGTCTGCTGATTGAAGGCCCACGACGTCGGTTCGTCGAGCACGACCGTGGCCGGCGTCACGTCCGTGCGGCCGTCGGCATATGCGCGCTCGAATGCCGACAGGTAGACGAACGGCTTGAACACCGATCCAGGCTGCCGGCGCGCGGAGATGGCGCGGTTGTATTGCGACTGGTTGTACGTGCGGCCGCCGACGAGCGCCAGCACGTCTCCCGTGCGGGGATCCACGGCAATCAACGCCGCCTGTGCGCGTTGGCGCCGCCGCCTCGCGAGCAGCTGGTCGATGCGCGCCAGCCCGTCGCGGACGGCATCCTGCGCGAGGCGTTGCATGTGCAGATCGACGGTCGTGTAGACGTCGATCGCTCCGGTCGCCGTCGCGTACTTGTCCTGCAGCTCCTGCCCGATGTAATCGACGAAGTTACGGCGCCTCGGCGTCCAGCGCGCGCGCCGCCATCTGCAGGGGCTCACGCGAGGCCCGGTCCGCGGCGTCGGCGCTGATGTACCCGGCGTCCGCCATCGCCCGCAGGACGACGTTGCGCCGATCCTTCGCGCGCTCCGGGTTGTTGAACGGAGACAGCCGCGAGGGCGACTGGATCACGCCCGCGATGGTGGCCGCCTCGCTCAGCGACACGTTGGTGATGTCTTTCGAGAAGAACAGACGCGCCGCTTCCGGCACGCCGTGGATCGCGAACGATCCTCGCTGCCCGAGCGACACGTCGTTCAGGTACAGCGTCAGGATTTGATCCTTCGTGAGCCGCCGTTCGAGCGCGACGGACATGAACCACTCGGACAGCTTGCGTTTGAGCGTCTGCTCCCGCGTCAGGAACGTGTTCTTGACTGGAACCTTCCGTGACTTCATCCAGTCCTGGATTCTTCAGATCCACAATAGCTTTTCAGCAACCTGCTAGGTTCGTCAGGATTTGTGCTGGGGAAGAT
>JANNHC010000164.1:0-5696 GCA_031404215.1 Acidobacteriota bacterium | reverse complement strand
CCCAGCTCGTTGAGCCTCATGATTGAACGGAGCGACCGTCCGATGAGGCGTTGAATCTCCTGTGTCCGTCCGCCGACTTTGCCGGCCGTCGCCTCGCGCTGGGTGCGGGTCGAGGTGGCGCGCGGCAGCATGCCGTACTCGGCGGTCACCCATCCCTTGCCGGTGTTGCGGAGAAACGGGGGCACGCGATCTTCGACGCTCGCGGTGCAGATGACGCGCGTTCGTCCGGCCTCGATGAGGACCGATCCTTCCGCGTGCATCGTGAACGAGGGGGTCATCCGCGTGGGCCGGAGCTGCCCGGGCGCGCGGCCATCCAATCGGGTCATCGTCATTTATCGCATGTCCGTCTGAAGCTCGGTCCACTTGAGGTTCTTCTGCAGCGGATGCCGGAGATCCACGTGGCCCGCCAGCGTATCAGCTTCCTTGCCGTCAATCAGGATTTGCACGCGCGTGATCGCCGGCAGGTTGACGGTGACGGCGTTGACGATCGCGTAGATCGTAAACAGCTCGTCGAGCGCGCCGCCGGGATGTTTGTCCCGCACATCCCCGCTCAGGTCCACGAATGCCTCGCCGCGCTCGCCAATGAACAGGGCGCGCAGCGACGTGCCGGGGGGCACAGGTGAGACGTACGGCGGCGGCGCCTCGCCGAGCTGCGCCTCGACGATCCGTCTCGCTTGTTCGACGATGGGCTCGTTGTACGGGATGTCGCGCTGGATACCTGGCAGCGACAGGCCGTCCTCGGACACGTAGTACAAAGTCGCCTTGATTTTGCGTTCAGCCTCGCGCGGCGCGACGGCCGGCACAGCGGCGGCCGCGGGCGTATTCCGCCCGTACCATCGCGGCGCCAGGCTGAACAGCAGCCACACACCGGCAAGCGCGGCGACGATGAGGACCGCGACCAACGCCGTGCGCCGGGCCATCAGCGAGCACCGCTTGCAAGCGCGGCGCTCCGCGCGTCGCGAAATCTCGTGATGCTCTCCACCAGCCCCTGCACCAGCAGGTTCTGGAACTGATCCGACTGCAGCTGTTTTTCCTGGGCCGCGTTCGTGATGAACCCCATTTCCACGAGCACGGCCGGCATGTTGGCGCCGACCAGCACCCTGAACGGCGCCTGCTGAATCGCGCGCGGGCTCATCGGGACGCGTTCGCGCAGCGAGGCTTCGATGGCCTGCGCCAGCGCGGCGGATTCCCGGATGTAGCGCGCCTGCGCCATCTCCCAGAGGATCAACTCGATGTCACGCGTTCCGCCACCGAACACGGGCAACGGGTCACTGTCACCGCGCGCCACGCGCTCGGCCGCGTCGCCGTATTCGTCGAGGCTGAGATAGAACACTTCGGCGCCGGTCGTCTCCTGACGGAGGGAGGCGTTCGCGTGGAGGCTCACGAACATGTCCGCCTGGTTGTTGTTCGCCAGCGCCGCTCGCTCGTCCAGGCCCATCGTCGTGTCGCCATCACGGGTGAGGATGACGCGCACACCAAGGCGCCCCTCCAGTGCGGCCTTCAACCGCCGGGCCGCGGCCAGCGTAACGTTCTTCTCCAGCGCGCCGTTTGGTCCTTTTGCGCCATTTTCGCTGCCGCCGTGTCCCGCGTCGATCACGATGACGCGAAGCGTGCCCGACGGCGTGAGGTCGATGAGCGGAGGCACCTCCGGCTGTAGCGGTTGCGTCCCCCCCGGCGCTGGCGTCTCCGTGGTCTGGCCGACGATGTCGATCACGATCCGTCCGGCGCCGAGATTGGCGGGAACGTCCGTGGCGCGGAAGGACGCAAAGCGTGGACCGAGGTCGATCGCGATCGTCGCGGGTCCTTCACCCGGCCTGATGTTGGCGACGAGCTCGGGCGATGCCGTGACCGGCAAGGCCGCATCCAGCATGTCGGCCTCGAACCGGACAGTCAGGCGCGTGCCTTCCTGCGAGATGGCGTGGGGCGTGGCGGGAGCGACATCGAGCGTCAGGCGGGCGATCGAGCCAAGGGGTTCGATCCGGCCGACGACGCGCGGCGCGCGGATGTCGCCGACGAGGATCAAGCGCGAGGGCTTGCGGAGCTCGACGCGGGATCCGAGCGCCGGACCCATCGCGCGCGACACGAAATCCACCGGTACGTACCACGTTCTGCCGTCACGGAGAGGGGCCGCGGGGAGCGAGATCAGGCGTCCATTGACGGAGGCGAGGCTTTGTCCCGTGGAGAGCACGATCGTCTGCGTGCCGGCGGTCACGGTCAACCCGCCGGCTGCCGCGTCCTCACGCACGACGAGGTTGAACAGGCGCGCGAGATCGTCGAGCGCGAACATCTCCTGGCCGGCCATCGTGCGCGCGGCGAGCGGACGGCGTCCCTCGCGCGACAACACGGCATACGGCGCGGCGCTCGCGGGCGCCTGCGCGGCGGACGCGGCGCCGAGCAGCGCAAGCAGCAGAGCCGCGACAACCGAACAGACTCGACGGGCCAGCACGATGCTTCATGATACAGAATCCTTGATCCTTAATCCTTAATCCCTCATCCCTCATCCCTCATCCCTCAATCCTTAATCTCGCCAATCCTTGAATCGGCGGGATCCGGGATGAGTGATGAGTGGATCAGCGACGAGGGATTAAGGATTAAGGATTAAGGATTAGGGATTGAAGGATTAGGGATTGAAGTTCAGAGCCGAGGCTGTGATAGGCCGCCGTCCACGTGGATGACGCTGCCGGTGGCGTAGGGCAGGTCGCCGCGCAGCAGCGCCGCGACAGCACGGCCGATGTCCTCGGGCTGCCCCCAGCGTCCTTCGGGCACCAGGCCGTCGGCGATGCGGCGGTCGTACACCTCTTTCACCGCCGACGTCATGTCGGTGGCAATGATGCCTGGCCGGACGTCGTAGACGGGGATCCCGGAGGCGGCGAGACGGACGGCGAAGAGGCGGGCGGCCATGGCGAGGCCCGCCTTGCTCACACAGTACTCGCCACGATGCGGCGACGCCATCTCGGCCGACACGGACGTCACGAACACGATTGCCGCCCGGAAGCCGCCCTCGTCTCGCGCCCGGGTGAGCATGTCGTGTGCGATCGCCTGGGTCAGGAAATACGGTCCCTCCAGGTTGGTGCGCAGCACCTCCTCGAAGCTTTCTTGCGTGGCCTCGAGGAGGTCGGCGCGGACGCGCGGGGCGCGGCCGGCATTGTTGACGAGCGCGTTGAGTACGCCGTGGCGCGCGCGCGCCTCGTCGACGATCGCCGCCCTCCCGGCGGCCTTCGAGATATCGGCGGCGATGTAGGCGACGCTTCCGCCCGAGGACTGCAATGCCTCGATCACGTGCGTGACGTCGGCTGCCGGGCGCAGGCCGCTCAACAGCAGGTCCCACCCGTCCCGCGCCAGCTCGTGCGCGATGCCCAGGCCGATGCCGCGCGTGCCCCCGGTGATGAGCGCAGCCCTCGGCGTCTGGACCTGCGATGTGCCCCGCGCGTGATCAGGCATGTGTCGAAGGCCCGTAGAACGCCAGATAAGGATGATCGAGCGCGAAACGTTTCAGGTAGAGCGCGACTTCGCGCGCGTGATAGTCCCCCCACTGGCTCGATTCGCCGCGCGGCACCCGCGCACCCGCGGGCACGTGATCCCAGCCGTTCGGCCAGTGATATACCGAGTGCAGGAGCAGACCCTGATGCGCAGCGTCCTGGCTGAGATACGGCCCCGCGGAATCGAACAACGTGTCCGCGACGCGTAACCCAGCCTGCCAGTACCGCGATCCATCCTCTCCGCGCCGGCCGAGGAACTGCCCGAGCCGCAGCAGGCCCTGCGCAGCAATCGCGGCCGCCGAGCTGTCCACCGGTTCGTGGTCGTTGAACGGATCCGAGGCCCGGCTGCCCCAGTCGCCCAGCGCAGCCAGTCCCGGCGCGCCGGTGTCCCAGTAGGGGATGCCGTCGGCACAGGCGGCGGATTCGATGTAGAAGTCGCACGTGGCGCGCGCGGCGGCGATCATCCAGTCCATGGCGCCGGTGCCACCCGCCTCGTCCAGCATCGCGGACGGCACGGTCGTCAGAAACTCGAGCTGCTCGGTGAAGCCGATCATCGCCCACGCCAGGCCGCGCGTCCACGTGCTGAACGGTGAGTAGCCCTGTTGCGTGCTCGGTCCGCGATACGTGCCGTTCGCCGCATTGAAGAGGCTTTCATGAGCCACGCGTCCGCGTATGTCGAATGGGCCGGACCCGCTGCCCGTGAACACGTTATGCATCGCGGTCGCGCGAGCGTGCTGGATCAGCCGCGACAGCAGGTTGACCTGCGCATCCTGTTCCTCGACCAGACGATGGCCCAGCAGGTGCGCCAAGGCGAGCGCGCGCAGCGACCGGATGGTGTCCACGAAGAGTGAGTGGGCGCCGTTGAAGGAATGGATGTAGCCACCTCCGGGAATTGGCGTCCACCGCCGGGCCTGCACCGCGCCGCTCACCTTGAGCGCGAGCTCGTAGAAGCGTACCTCCCACGGCTCAGCGTCGATCCGTCCCTCGCGCGCCATCCGCCAGAGAGCGCCGTACGTGCTCACGTTGTTGAAGCCGTGATCGTGGACGCCCATGTGCGTGAGGTGCGGCGCCATGCGCGTCAGCGTGCGCTCGCGCCCGAGGTCGAGGAACTCCCGCTCGCCAGTCCCATCGAACTGGAGCAGCGCCGAGCCATACTGAAACCCCTCGGTCCACTCCGTCCATCCGCGGGCCGTGTAGCGGCCCGCCACCGTGAACACGGGCGCGCCGCTCGACCGCGTCCACGATTGCTCCAGCGAGCGAATCTTGCCGGCGGACAGCTCGAACAGGTGATCGATCTTCTCGATCAGGTCTTTCGGCGTGCGGGTCCGATCGAACTGAATCATCGCGGGCTGGTTATCATATATGATTCGCTGCCATGCTCAGGCTGACGCGGGGCTGCACCAGGCGACAGGCGGGCCATCCTCGCTTGGCATCACCGAACCCAGCTGCCGCGCGCCAATCGGGGACCTCATCATGAAGTTCGCTATCTGTAACGAGCTCTTCGAGCGCTGGGCCTTCGACGAGATGTGCCGCTTCGTGAAGGGCATCGGCTACGAAGGCCTGGAGCTCGCGCCTTTCACGCTCGCGCCGCGGGTCACGGACCTCGATCAGCTCCGCCGCGCGGAGCTGCGGGGCCAGGCCGCGGACGCCGGTCTCGAGATCATCGGGCTGCACTGGCTGCTGGCCGGCACGGAGGGCCTGTACCTCACGTCGCCCGACCCGGTCGTACGGGACCGCACCGCCGAGTACCTGGTGGCGCTGGCCGAGGCGACACGCGATCTCGGCGGCGACCTGATGGTCTTCGGATCGCCAAAGCAGCGGTCGCTCCTCCCCGGCGTCTCGCCGGTGCAGGCGTTCGACTGGGCCGCCGAGATCTTTCGCCGCGTGATGCCGAGGGTGGCCGACTGCGGCGTCACGATCTGCATGGAGCCGCTCTCACCGGCCGAAACTGACTTCATCAATACCTGCGCGGACGGATCACGGCTGGTTGACGCCGTTGCGCACCGCAATTTTGTGCTGCATCTCGACGTCAAGGCGATGTGCAGTGAGCCGACTCCGATGGCGGACCTGATCCGCCGCCACGCGCCGACCGCGGGCCACTTCCACGCCAACGACGCCAACCTCCGCGGGCCCGGCTTCGGGGCGATCGACTTCGTGCCGATTTTCCGGGAGCTGCTCGACGCCGGATACGATCGCTGGGTCTCGGTGGAGGTCTTC
>JANNHC010000163.1:0-12946 GCA_031404215.1 Acidobacteriota bacterium | reverse complement strand
ACACACCGTCCGGCGGCCGAAGGATTGTTTCGATCGCTCGCGTCCGGCATGGGCGAGCTCGTCACGGCCATCGAGCGCGGATTGCCGGCGCAGTCGGTCCGCTGTCTCGCGCCGGTCGAGACGCTCACGCGCGAGGGAGCCGGCTGGCGCGTGACGGCTGGAGGCGAGGCGGCCACCGCGCGCGCCGTCATCTTCGCCTGTCCCGCGCGTGCCGCCGCGCGCCTGCTTCACCCGATCGACGGTCGCGTCGGCGCGCTGTGTACGGAGGTGCCGTACGTCTCGACGGTCAGTATCGCGCTGGCGTGGCCGCGCGATGCCGTCGCGCATCCGTTGGCGGGCACGGGGTTCGTCGTGGCCCGCCAGTACAACAGCGTGCGCATCACCGCGTGTACGTGGGTGTCGTCGAAATGGAGTGGACGCGCGCCGGCGGACTCGATCCTGTTGCGCGCGTTCGCGGGAGGCGCGCACGATCCTGAGGCGGTTGATTTGTCGGACGACGAGCTCGTGGATCTTGCCCGGCGGGATCTCTCGGCCATCCTGGGAATCCGCGCCACGCCGAGCCTGTCGCGTGTATTCCGCTGGCGGGATGCCGGGGCCCAGCACAACGTGGGGCACATCGCGCGCGTCGCCGAGATCGAGCGGCGGCTTGCCCGGCATCCGGGCCTCTTCGTCGCGGGCAGCGGCTTCCGATCCGTCGGCATCCCCGACTGCGTGGCTGACGGCCGCGCCGCCGCGGCCGGCGCGTGCAGTACTATTGATGGATGAAGCCGGAGTGTCAGGGGTGCCGCTGGTGCCAGGAGTGTCGAGGGTGTTCATGAGATCAATCGCTCGCGTGATCGCAGGGCTGGTAGCCGCCTGCGCGTTGGTGGCGGCGCAGTCCGCACCACCTGGCCCGGGGCCATCGGGAAACGTTCAGAAGGTCCTGACGGAGATCAAGGCGAACGACAAAGGCCTGCTGGCGGTCTCCGAGGAGGACGGGCGCTTTCTGCGACTGATGGTCGCGTCGAGCGGGGCCACGCGCGCGCTCGAGATTGGCGGCGCGAGCGGCTACAGCGCGATCTGGATTGGGCTCGGCCTGCGTGAAACAGGTGGCCGGCTCGTGACGATCGAGTACGACCCGGCGCGGGCGAAAGAACTCGCCGACAACGTCAAGCGTGCGGGACTGTCCGACATCGTCCAGGTCGTCGCCGGCGACGCGTTTCAACAGATTCCGAAGGTGCCGGGCACCTTCGACTTTGTCTTTCTCGACGCGTGGAAGAAGGACTACAAGCGGTTCTTCGACCTGGTCTACCCGCGGCTCGACAAGCGCGGCCTGTTCCTCGCCCACAACGTCGTCAACAAGCGAAGCGAGATGGGGGATTTTCTCGACGCCATCCAGAAGCAGCCCTCCGTCTGGACGACGATCGTATCGCCGTCGGGCGAAGGGATGTCGGTGACGCTGAAGCGGTAGGACCGTATTGAAGCGTCCAGCTTCCAGCCGCCAGCGAAAAAGGGGAGATTTAGTCTTCGACCGGGGCCGCGGCGGCCACGGCGGCCTTTTTCGGCACGCGCTTCTTCCGGACCTTCGATCCACGAAGACCGGCTGGCAGCGGTTCGTCGCTCGGCTCGAGGCGGGACATGCTGGTCAGAAATTTTTTCACGCCGTGCTCGTCGAACTGCACGCGCGTATACGCGTCCTCGACGGCAATTACCGATCCAAGGCCGTAGGTGGGCTCTACAACCCTGGCACCAATATCGAACCGCTTCATCTCGGGCTCCTTCGCCGGCCGCGGCCCAGTCGGCCGCGCAAACCCTAGACTAACTGATGTTTAACGCGGCAGTCAACCGATGTGTCGTATGGTAAGTTTCGATTTGCATGCGTCCTGTTCACATCATCGGCGTTTCACTGGACCTCGGCGGTAATCGCCGCGGAGTGGACATGGGGCCCTCGGCGTTTCGGATCGCGGGACTCGGCGAACGGCTCGCGGCGCTCGGTGTGACGGTCGTGGACGAAGGCGATCTCGTCGCGCCGATTCCGGAAACGAAGTCGTTCGGCGATCCGGCCAAGAAGTACATCCGAGAGATCGCGCGCGTCTGCGAGAAGCTGTACAAGACGTCGCTCGCGGCGCTTGAAAAAGGTGCGTTTCCACTCGTCCTTGGCGGCGATCACAGCCTCGCGGCCGGGTCGGTGGCGGCGACGGCAGACTTCGTGCGCCGCGAAGGGAAACCCATCGGACTCATCTGGGTTGACGCGCACGGCGACATGAACACGCCTTCGAGCTCCGGCAGCGGGAACGTCCACGGCATGCCGCTCGCGTCCCTGCTCGGCCCCGAGCCGGCGGAGCTCTCACGGATCGGGGGCTTCTCTCCGAAGGTCCGCCCCGAGCACACGGTCCTCATCGGCATCCGCAATCTCGACGAGCGCGAGAAGGAAATCGTCCGCCACTCGGGCGTCCGGGTCTTCACTATGAAGGACATCGACCGCGCCGGTATCGCCGTCATCGCCGAACAGGCGCTCGCGCTCGCGGGCAACGGAACCGGTGGCGTTCACGTGTCGTTCGATCTCGACGTCTGCGATCCGACGATCGCGCCCGGCGTCGGCACCCCCGTGAAAGGAGGCCTCGACTACCGCGAGGCGCACACGCTGATGGAGATCGTCGCGGACTCGGGCCTGCTGCGCGCGCTGGATCTCGTCGAGGTCAATCCCATCCTCGATGACCGCAACACGACCGCCATCCTCGGCACCGAGCTCGCCTCGTCCGCGCTGGGACAGAAAATCATCTAATCTGCGCCCAGGATCTCGCGCGGAAAGATCTCGCGCGGAGATCGCGGAGAACGCAAGCCGTAGGCTCAGCTGCAGACCATCTTGCCTTGGGTGCTCGATAACTCTGCGTCCCTCTGCGTTCTCTGCGCGAGCCATACGTGACTCGCCGGTCGCCGTGCTAGCATCCGCCGATGCGTACGATGGCCCTCGCGATGCTCCTGCTGGCTTCCCTCCCCGGGCGTGCGGGAGCGGCCGGCCGGCCGAACATCATCTTCATCATGTCGGACGATCATGCGGCGCATGCCATCAGCGCGTATGGGTCGCGAGTCAACAAGACGCCCAATATCGATCGGCTCGCCCGCGAGGGGATGATCCTGCGCAACGTGTTCGTCACCAACTCGATCTGCACGCCGAGCCGCGCCGCGATTCTGACGGGGCAGTACGCGCACGTGAACGGCGTACCGGTGTTCAACCGCTTCGACAGTTCGCGCGTCACCGTCGCGCGGCTGCTCCAGCAGGCCGGCTACTACACGGGCATGATCGGCAAATGGCACCTCGGGAGCGACCCGGCGGGCTTCGACGCGTGGGAAATCCTGCCCGGACAGGGCGCCTACACGAACCCGACCCTGTATACGGCGACCGGCGAGAAGACCTACACGGGGCGGTACGTGACCGATGTGGTCACCGACCTCGCCATCGATTTTCTGAACGGCCGGCCGAAGACGAAGCCGTTCTTCCTGATGCTCCATCACAAGGCGCCTCATCGTCCGTGGGAACCTGACGAGACGCATCGGGCGCAGTTCGCGGAGCGTTGGATACCGGAGCCACAGACGCTCTGGGACTCGTACGCGACGCGGACCGACGCGTTGCACGAAAACCAGCAGCGCGTCGCGGCCGACCTCACGCGCCGCGATTTGAAGCTGCAGCCTCCACCAGGACTGGACGGCACCGCGCGGACGGCCTGGCTGGCTGTCAAGCCCGACACCGTCACGGTGACCAGGGACGGCCAGCCCGTTGCGCTGACCGGCGAAGCCCTCGTCCGATGGAAGTATCAGCGGTACATGCAGGACTACCTCGCGACGATTCAGTCCGTGGACGACAACGTCGGGCGGCTGCTCGCGTTCCTCGACCGCAACGGTCTCGGGAAGAACACGCTCGTCGTTTACACGAGCGACCAGGGATTCTTCCTCGGCGATCACGGGCTGTTCGACAAGCGCTTCATGTACGAAGAATCGCTGCGCATGCCTTTCCTCGTGCGGTGGCCCGCGGCCATCAAGGCTCGAACCTCCAGCGACGCGATGGCGATAAACGTCGACTTCGCACCGACGTTTCTGGATGCCGCGAAGGCGCCCATCCCCGCCGCCCTGCAGGGGCGCAGTCTCCTTCCCGTGCTTCGCGGTCAGACGCCCTCCGACTGGCGGACGTCGATGTACTACCGCTACTACCACGACCCGGGCGACCACAACACGCGCGCGCATTACGGCGTCCGAACCGTCACGCACAAACTGATTCACTACTGGAAGAAAGATCAGTGGGAGCTGTTCGATCTCGTGAACGATCCGGGCGAAATGCACAATCTGTACGGCCTGACGGGCCAGGAACGCCTGACCGCCTCGCTCAAGACCGAGCTTCAGAGGCTGAAACAGGCGGTCCGAGACGATGATCAGTTTGCGGATGAACAGCTGCCGAACGGCGTGGACGGCCCGGTCGCGCGATTGCGCGGAAAGTAGCGGGCCGTCATCGCCAACCCCATTCACCCGTCGTGTCCACGGAGCGGATCGCGAGCCCGTGAACGGAGCCGCGCGCGATCAGGAGAGCCGATGCCGGACGACCTTCGTTTCTACGACCGCGCGCTGGGGGCCATGTCCCGGCGGCAATTGTTGAACGCCGCATGGAAGCTCGGTATTGCCGCGGTGGTCCGGCCGGTCGTATCCACGAGGGCGCTGGCCCAGCCGGTGTTCACCAGATATCCTTTCACGCTCGGCGTCGCGTCGGGCGACCCGTGGCCCGACGGCGTTGCCTTGTGGACGCGACTGGCGCCGGAGCCCCTCGACGGCGGCGGCATGCCGACGGCGACCTTCGAAGTCGGATGGGAGGTCGCGCGCGATGCCACCTTCCGGACCATCGAGCGCAAGGGGGTCGAGATCGCGCGGCCCGAGCTCGGACACAGCGTACACGTCGAAGTCGCGGGGCTCGAGCCGGGGCGCGAGTATTGGTATCGGTTCCGCGCTGGCGGCGAGATCAGTCAGATCGGACGGACCAAAACCGCCCCCGCGGCCGATGCCGCCACCGACCGGCTGCGCTTCGGGGTGTGCGGCTGCAACCACTACGAGGCCGGGTACTTCGCGGCGTATCGCCGCATCGCCGAGGAGCGCTTCGACTTCGTCTTCCACACCGGCGATTACATCTACGAGGATCGCGACGACGGCGGCAAGAATCCGGCGTTGGTGCGGCAGCATCGCGGGCAGGAAATCTACACGCTGGTCGATTATCGCAATCGTTACGCGCAGTACAAGTCCGATCGGGACCTGATGGCGGCGCACGCCTCGGCGCCATTCATCGTGACGTGGGACGACCACGAGGTGGACAACGATTACGCCGGGAATCTGGACGAGCGCAACACGCCGCCCGAGGTCTTTCTCCTCCGCCGGGCCGCCGCGTATCAGGCCTACTACGAATCGATGCCGATCCGCCGCTCGGCGTTTCCGTCCGGACCCGACATGCGGTTGTATCGGCGGCTTCGATTCGGCGCGCTGCTCGACCTGAGTGTGCTCGACACCCGTCAGTTCCGAAGCGACCAGGTCTGTGGCGGCGTCCTCGGCGATTGCCCCGCCGCGGCCGCCCCCTCACGCACGATGCTCGGCGACGAGCAGGAGCGGTGGTTGTTCGGCCAGCTGCCCACGGCGCGTGCGACATGGACGGTACTCGGCCAGCAGGTGCCGACGTTTGTCCGGGACGCGGCGGCAGCGAACCCGCAAAGCCGGTTTTCCATGGACAAATGGGACGGCTACACGGCGGCCCGCGATCGGCTGTACGCGCGCTTGAAGGAGACCAGGGCGCCCAATCCGATCGTACTGTCTGGCGATGTCCACGTGCACTACGGCGCGGATCTGAAGCTGGATTACCGGAACCCGCGCTCCGAAACGATCGGGGTCGAATTCACGAATACGTCGATCACCTCCGGGGGCGATGGCTCGGAGGTGTCGGCCACGTGGGACGCGATCCGGCACGACAATCCGCACATCAAGTACCACAGCGCCCGCCGCGGGTACATCGCCTGCACCGCGACGCCCACCACGATGACGGCGGACTTCAAGGTGCTCGACAAGGTCACGCTTCCCGATCAGCCCGCGAGGCTCGGCAGATCCCTCGTGGTGGAGGCCGGCCGGGCGGGAATCAGTGTGTAGGATTCAGGTTGTGGGTCGCTCCCTGGCCGCAACGATCGCCGGCACGCTCCTCGCCGGCGCGCTCGACGGCGGGCAGGCGCCGGCCACGCCGCGCATGGTCGTGACGTCAGAGTCGCGGTCGATGAGTCCTGGTGAACTGATCGTCCTGACGATCGTCACGCCCCGGGCCGTCGAATCGATTCGTGCGCGAGCGTTCGGGCGCGAGCTGCTTCCCTTTCGCATCAACGAGAACACATGGCGCGTTCTGGTCGGCATAGACCTCGAAACCGCCACGGGGCGCCACGAGGTGACGATGGAGGCGGGCAGTGGATCCGGCATGGATCGCACCAGCCATCGGCTGTTCGTCACGGCGCGCACGTTTCCCAGGCGCTCGCTCACCGTGGATGACGCGTTCGTGAATCCTCCGCCGGAGGCCGTGGACCGCATCGCACGCGAGACCGCTGAACTCAACGACCTGTGGGCCGCCGCCGGGACGGCGAAGGTGTGGGACGGGCCGTTCGTGCGCCCGGTGCCTGACCCCGCCAACAGCGCGTTCGGCACGCGCACGACGCTCAACGGCCAGCCGCGGAGCCCGCACGGTGGCGCCGACTTCAACAGCGCGGCCGGCACCCCCATCAAGGCGCCGAACGGCGGCCGCGTGATCCTGACGGGCGATCGATATTTTACGGGCAGCACCGTGGTGATCGACCACGGCCTGACGCTCCTTTCACTCTTCGCGCACCTCTCGACCATCGACGTTCGCACCGGAGACCTCATCCATGCCGGCGACGTCGTCGGCAAGGTCGGCGCAACCGGCCGCGTCACCGGGCCTCACCTGCACTGGGGCGTGCGCCTCAATGGGGCGCGAGTGGACCCGTTGTCGTTGCTCGCGGTGCTCGGACCGCAGACCCGCAAGTCCCTCACCGCAAAAGCCGTCAGCCACCCCGTCAGCCACGACGATTGAAACGCGGTACGCGACAGGCTAGACTCGGCGCGGTGCGCCGTGAGCGCGCGCGCCGGTGGAAAAGGAGCCTTCCAAGATGTCCCAGGTCCCGTCGAACACAACCGTTCACGATGTCGTAGTGGTTGGATCCGGTGCGGGAGGGGGCACGGTCACCAACGTGCTGGCCAATCTCGGCGTCTCGGTCCTGCTGCTCGAGGCTGGACCGATGCTGAGCATGTCGGATCTCAAGGAGCACATGTGGCCGCACAACGTGCCACATCGCGGCGCCGGCGCGAAAGGCCAGGCGTACACCGGCGGTCCCACCGGATTTACCTACAGCGCGACGTTTGGCGGCGCGCAGATCGAAGGCGAGCCCTACACTGTCGCGCCCGGCAGCGATTTTTCGTGGTTCCGATCTCGCATCCTGGGCGGCCGCACGAATCATTACGGCCGGGTGACGCTCCGGATGGCCGACTACGATTTCAAGCCGCGATCGACCGACGGCCTGGGGTTCGACTGGCCCATCAGCTACGCCGACATGGCGCCCTACTACGACAAGGCGGAGCGCTTCATCGGCGTCACCGGCACGATGGAAGGGATTCGGAGCGCGCCGGACGGCATCTTCAACCCGCCCGCTGCCCTGCGCGCCCACGACGTGCTCGTGCAGCGCGCGTGCGCGAAGAACGCAATTCGCGCCGTCGCGGCGCGGCAGGCGGTCACGACGGTGGCGAGAAACGGACGTGCGCCGTGCCACTACTGCGGCCAGTGCGGCCGCGGCTGCATGACGGCATCGAACTACGCGGCCAGCTACGTCCAGATCTTCCCGGCGATGCGAACCGGCAAAGTGCAGGTCGTCGCGAACGCGATGGCCCGCGAGCTCCTCACAGACGCGACCGGCAAGGTCACGGCAGTCTCCTACATCGACAAGACGGACGGATCCGAAAAGCAGGTGCGCTGCCGCACGGTCGTGCTCGCCGCAAGCGCGTGCGAATCCGCGCGGCTCCTGCTCAATTCGAAATCATCGCGACACCCCCAGGGGCTCGCGAACAGCTCCGGCAACGTCGGCCGCTACCTGATGGACACCGTCGGGTCCAGCATGTCGGCGATCGTGCCGGCGTTGTCCGGCATGCCGCACTACAACTCGGATGGTTACGGCTCGCACCTCTACGTGCCGTGGTGGCTGTGGGACAAGCATAAAGATCTGAATTTCCCGCGCGGCTATCACATCGAGGTCGGCGGCGGTTACGGCATGCCCGGCATCGGCTCGTTCACGGGAGTCGTCAATCGCGCCGAAGGCTACGGCATCCCGATGAAGCAGGCGATTCGCGCCGACTACGGCACCTCCGTCGGCCTGTCCGGCCGCGGCGAGATGATTCCGAACGAGCAGTCGTACTGCGAGATCGATCCCGAGGTGAAGGATCGGTGGGGCATCCCCGTGCTTCGGTTTCACTGGGGGTGGAGCGATCACGAGCTGAACCAGGTCCGCCACATGCAGCAGACGTTCCGCGCGGTGCTCGAAGCGATGGGGGGACAGATCGCGACGGGCGGGGGGCGCGGCGGAGCGCAGACGACCGGCACCGGGCCGATGGCCGGTCAACAAGCCCCTCAGACCGGTCAGGCCGGACCGCAGACAGGCTTGCCGAACGCCCCCGGTGGTCAGCCGACGACGGGACCGAGCGGCCAGCGCGCAGGGAATCCGCCCGCTCCCGATCCGCAGCGGCCGCCGATCTCGCGCGGCGGCGCCATCATCCACGAGGTCGGCACGGTCCGCATGGGCGACGACCCGCGAACGAGCCCGCTGAACAAGTACTGCCGGGCGCATGACGTGACGAACCTCTTCGTCGCCGACGCCGCGCCGTTTGTGAGCAACGCCGACAAGAACCCGACGCACACGATCGTCGCGCTCGCGGGGCGGACGGCGGAGTATCTCGCCGAGGAAATGAGGAAGGGCAATGTCTGACATTTCACGACGCGACGTGCTGCGCCGCCTCGGGCTCGCGTTGATGGCTACCGGGGCGCTCGATCGCGTGTCCGCGCAGGAAGTGCATCACCTGGCGCTCGCCCAGACAGCCGGCGGCACGGTCCCATACAGTCCGAAGGCGCTCTCGGATCACGGCTACCGGACGCTCGAACGGCTCACCGATCTGATCGTCCCGGTCGAGAACGGCAAGCCGGGTGCGGTCGCGGCCCGCGCCGCCGCATGGATCGACATGCTGGCGAGCGAGAATCCCCAGCTGAAGGATCTCTACACGGGCGGTATCTCGTGGATTGACGGCGCCATGAAAAAGCGCGGCGCGGCCGACTTCGTCAGCGCTCCGCCTGGCGAGCAGACGGCCCTGCTCGATCTCATCGCGTACCGCCGTAACCAGTCGCCGGAGCTCGATCCCGGCATTCAGTTTTTTACGCTCGTCCGCCGGATGACCGTTGACGCGTTCTATACGAGCGAGATTGGGATCGCCGACATCGATTACCAGGGAAACCGCCCCCAGGCCACGTATCCGGCGCCGACCGAGGCGATCACGTACGCCATCAAGAAAAGCGGGCTCGGCTAACGCGCTGACTCGCGAATGATGGCAGATGCGTGGTGGGGGCGTTAGTCGGATTGATCGGAGGGGGCGACCACTGCCGGCAGCTCCGAGTCCGGAAGCCCGCCAGGCGCGTCGTGGCCGGCGCCCGCCCCGGCTTCCGTGAGCCTCTGCCTGATGGACGCCATCAGTGCGGCCGGCTCGACCGGTTTGACCATATAACTCGCGCCGAAGCCGCTCGCGTCCGCGCGAAGCACCGCGTCGTCGAATCCGGTGACGACGATGGCGGGAATCTGCGATAGTCCGGTGGAAATCAGCTGCAACCCGTTGAAGGCGCCCAGCCGTACGTCGAGGATGAGCAGGTCGGGCGCGCTATTGCGCAGTTCACGCCGGCCGTCCTCGAAGCTGTTCGCGACCACGGCGTCGTAGCCCGCCCCCTCGAGCAGCTCCTTCATCGCGGACAGATAGCCCTCGTCATCGTCGACGACCAAAACACGAGCACGCATCGCGGAACTCCTGTTACGGGGTAGTCGACTGCAGGCACCCAAGGGTCCTGTCGTCCACGTGAAATAACGAGCTTCCCGCCATAAGCCGACTGCATTCTAAGCGCAATCGGCCTCTGGCGGGAAGCGTCGTGTCTATGCACTCAGAATCAGGCTTCGAGCTCCAGCTTCCGCCGCCGTGCCCATCCCGGCTTCTTTGCCACAAAGTATGCGATGCCCGAGCCCAGGAGTAACATCGTGGCGGGTTCGGGAACGGGCGCGTTCGGGGCCGGGGTACCCGCGAGGCCGCCGCTCAAGCCGCTGCTGCCGGCGAGAAATCCCGAGCAGCCGGTGCTGATGGTGTTGTTGTCCATCGTCACTGCCTCGACATGCGCCAGGGCTCGACCGCAACCAATACCCGCGCCGGTGTTCAGCGCGATATTCGTGAGCGCCAGAATATTTCCCTGGAAAGACGTCGTCGTGTCGAGCGTGGCGGAGCTGCCGACATTCCAGTACAGCCCGGCTCCTGCTCCGGTATTGGTGACGTTAACGGCCGAACCGGGCGACGTGATCAACGTGCTTGGCATCTGAAACACCCACAGCGCGTTGGCGTTGCTCAACCCATCGAGCGTCAATGTGCCCGTTAGATTACTGACCCCCGCTGGAACCGTGTAGACGCCGGGAAAGAGTGTGAGTCCCGCCAGGTCCACCGGCAACAGCGTTCCGGGCCCAAAGAAACCCAGACGTGCCTTCGCCGTGACGAACTGGTTCTGGGCCATCATCGCGAACGCATCCGCTTCATGTACCGACGGATTTCCAATCGTCGCGGCGTTCGTGCCATTCACGGTAATGGTGGCCTTGCCCGTGATGGAACTTCCGGGGCTCACGCCGATGTCTCCGGTCAGGGTGGTCGCGCCCGTATTGGTTACCGTCGAGCCGCCGAGCACCGCCGATTTGGCCAACTGAGCCAGAAGGATCGGGTCCGCAAAGGCGCCGGGTGCGGCGGCGATTTGGAACACGCCACAGGCGGCCGCGCAAACGAGGAACGTCGTGCTCACTCTCTTCATATTCATCTCCTGACCCGCAGATGGGAATCCATGCCAGCAAGGCGTGCCGGTATCGAATTCGCAAATCGCTGTCAGAGCAATCCGAATGCCAGTCGGTTGGGGGATCGGGGTGCGGACTCGATGGGTGCGGTGCAATCGTGAAGCCGAATGCCCGCGGCCCTCATCCACATTGAGCCGACGGTGGTGGTCGTTTCGCCTCTCGGAAGGAGGGTGGCGTCCGCTGTCGTAGACGCGCGTTCCCGCCACCTGCGTGCACCTGCGGCAGCAGCCGTGAACAACGGAGCGACGGGCTCACGTTGCGCGCGAAAGCTGAGACTTGAAATTTATCGGAGAGTGTCTGCTTACCACAAGTTACCCACGACAGGGACAATCATAGGGACTGGGGGCAGCCGAGCTAGCCCTTCTACTTTGCGAACATCAGGCTCGAATATCACGACCGTTCCTCCGTATGCCGGCAATGGTGGACAGCCTGCGCCGATCGTGTATGCAGCGGGACGCCGCCATCGAGCCAGCGCGAGGCCCCCTCGAACGGTCCCACATCGGCGCCGTGACCACGGCGTGACCACAGGCCAGATGCTGACGATTCGTCGAGGACTCTCAACTGATGGCTCGGCAGTACTGTCTGAAACCTAGCGCAACCAGCCCCTCCCAGCCGCGCGAGACCCCGCACGTCCTTGCCCGGGTCTATTAGCGGCCATACAGATGTATGTTACTCTTGATACAGATGGCCAAAGCGATCGTGCATCGGAAGAAGCGGACGAGTGTGGAAACCGGGTCGCGTGCTCGTGGGACTCGAGTTGGCTGGGTTCGCAAGAACGTGGTCATGGATCAGCGCAAGCTTGACGCTGCCCGACGGGCCCTCGGCGTGGCGACGGAAACGGAGGCGATCGATCTCGCGCTCGACTTCGTCGCGTTTCGTCGCGAGATCGCCCAGGGGATCGCTGCCGTCAGGCGAACGGGGGACGTCCAGGATGTGTTTGAACGTCGGCGGGGAGCGTGAAGTACACCCTCGACACGAACATCTTCATCGACGCGTTCCGTGACAGGACGGCTGAAGCAGGCCTCCTGGCCTTCCTCGACCGCGCACTGCCGGTCACATTCATGAGTGCCGTCGTGATGCAGGAACTCGCCGCCGGCGCGCGGTCGCGTGAGCAGGCTCGAGAGCTGGAGCGGTCAGTGTTCAAACCCTTCGAGCAGCGCGGGCGGGTGTTTGCCCCCGCGACGCCCGCATTCGTGAACAGTGGCCGGTTGATTGCGGCCGTGGCTGGTCGGGAGGGGTGGAAAGCGATCTACGAGAACCCGTCCCTGCTGAACGACGCCCTGCTCGCGTCATCCTGCCGGGAGCGCGGCATCACGCTGATCACGAAGGATGGCGACTTTGATCGCTTTCTGCCGTTTCTGGGAGGGTGGCGACATGTGACGCCATGGCCGGAGCTGACCACGTAGCCACCGGTGCGTTCCTGAGCCGCGCGAAAAGTCTCAGCGCCAAGTCATCGCGCGAATCATTGATTTATATGCATCATCCGGGTCGTGTGACCTTCGCCAGGCGGAGTGCCGTTGGCGCCGCTCTACAGCAGGCTATGTGCACGGTGAGGTTGCGGCGAGCGTGCCCCTGGTTCGAGAACGGCGTCAGAACGATCCGGTGAACGCAACGACCTGTCGGATACCAGCGGAGAGAAACTGGCTGAGGGTGATCGGGCGACACGAAACAGCAAAGGCCGTGTGTGCGAATCCCGACGACCGCACAGACAGCAACGTGGTTCGATTGACGGTGTGGGTTCCTGAATTCAGTTGTTTAGA
>JANNHC010000162.1:0-18254 GCA_031404215.1 Acidobacteriota bacterium | reverse complement strand
TGGTCCTCTTCGTCACGTCCGCCGATCGGCCGTTCACGGAAACTGAACGGGTGTTCCTCGAGCAGGTGCGCGGCTGGGGCAAGAAAGTTCTCGTCGTCATCAACAAGATCGACATCCTCGACGGAGAGCGCCCTCTCGAGGAGGTGCGTGCGTTCGTGGCCGAGCACGCCCGCGCCCTGCTCGGCTTCAGCCCGGAAATCTTCCCGGTCAGCGCGCGGCTGGCGCTCCGGGCCAAACAGGGCGATCCGTCCGTGTGGGCCGCGAGCCGCTTCGAAGCACTCGAGCAGTACATTCGCGACTCGCTGGATGCGCCGGGCCGCGTCCACTTGAAATTGCTCAACCCGCTGGGCGTCGGCGCGGCTCTGACCGACCGGCACGCGGCGGCGGTCCGCGATCGCGCGGCGCTGCTCAAGGACGACTTCGCCACGCTCGACGAGGTGGAACGCCAGCTCGCGATGTATCAGACCGATCTGACGCGCGACTTCGGGTTCCGCATTTCCGATATCGATCGGATTCTGCTCGAGATGGAAAAGCGCGGCCATGAGTTCTTCGACGACAACATGCGTATCGGCCGCGTCCTGGATCTGCTGAACCGCAGCCGGATGCAGCAGGGCTTCGAGCAGCACGTGGTCGCGGATGCGCCGCAGCAGGTCGAACGCAAGGTCGGCGAACTGGTGGACTGGCTGGTGGACGCCGACCTGCGGCAATGGCAGGACGTCACCGCGCACCTCGCGCAGCGCCGCCGCCAGTACCAGGATCGCATCGTCGGAGACGACTCGGGGCGTTTCCATTACGACCGGACACGGCTCATCGACTCGGTTGGCCGAGAGTCACAGAAAGTTATCGATTCGTTCGACCGGGGCAAGGAAGCCCGCGAGCTCGCCGACGGGGCGCGCAACGCGGTCGCGGCGGCCGCGGCCGTCAGCGCGGGCGCGGTCGGCCTGGGCGCCATCGTCACGATCGCGGCGACGACCGCCGCGGCCGACGTGACGGGGCTGATCATGGCGTCGCTGATGGCCGCCCTCGGGTTCTTCATCCTGCCGGCCAAACGCGAGAAGGCGAAGGAAGAAATGCGCCGCAAGATCGGCGACGTCCGCCAGCGCCTCTCGGACGCACTGCACAAACAGTTTGCGCAGGAAATCAGCAGGAGCGGCGAGCGGATTCGCGAGAGCATCGCCCCCTACAGCCGGTTCATCAGGGCCGAAGGGGAGAAGCTGCGCACGACGGAGCAGGAGCTGCGGGAGATAGGCGCCGAGCTTGCCTCTCTTCGCGCGCGAATCGACAAGCGGGCGGCCTGACCCGAAGCGGCGGCGGCCGTCGTAAGATGACCCTATGAAGCGTGTGCGGCGCGAGTGCCTGAACGTGCTCCTCATCGTGCTGGGAATCCTCTCAGCCGGCATGGGGATCCACGGGTTCCTGCTGTCCAGCAATTTCATCGACGGCGGGGTGACGGGCATTTCGATGCTGGCCTCGAAGGTCACCGGCACGTCACTGTCGATCTGGATTGCCGTCGTCAACCTCCCCTTCATCGCCCTCGGGTACCGCCAGATAGGCGGCGCGTTCGCGCTTCGAAGCGCCGGGGCGATCGGCGGACTGTCGCTCTCGCTCGCGACCATTCATTTTCCGGACGTCACGCCGGACTTGCTTCTGACCGCCGTGTTCGGCGGTGTGTTCATCGGCGCCGGCATCGGCCTGGCGGTCCGAGGTGGAGCGGTACTCGACGGGACCGAAATCGCCGCGCTCCTCATCAGCAAGCGCAGCGATCTGTTCAAGGTGGGCGACGTCATCCTGCTGTTCAACGTCGTGCTGTTCATCACCGCGATGTCACTGCTCGGCGTGGAAGAAGCGCTCTATTCAATCCTCACCTACGTAACCGCGGCTCGGACGCTGGATTTCGTCATCCACGGCATCGAGGAGTACACCGCCATCACGATTGTCTCGCGCGCGAGCGGGGAGATTGCCGCGCGGATCATGGCGCAGCTCGGGCGTGGCGTCACCGTCTACAAGGGCCGCGGCGGCCTCAGTTACGAGGATCAGGAGATCCTGTACTGCGTGGTGACGAGGCTGGAGATTGGTAAAGTCAAGGCGATCGTTCACGCACTCGACGGGAGCGCGTTTGTCACGTCACATCCGCTGTCAGGAGTTGACGGGGGCATGGTGAAGCGCGCAGCCTTGCACTGACCGCCGGACGTCTCGAGTTGCGAACCCCGGAGAACCCCGATGAAGGAGTGTTGATGCCCCCCGCTTCGGCGAACGGAACGATCGCTCTCTACCAGGAACCCGGCAGGTAATCCCTCCGCCGACTGGCTGTTTACGAGGACGCGGGATCGTCCGCCCGGAGGCGGAAGCCACTCGTTCGCTGCATGCCGATATACGCGAGGGCCGCAACACCGAATCCCACGAACCACGCGTAGTCGTAGAGGGGGCGTAAGGGGCTCCAGACCAGGCCGCCCCAGGCGAGGGCGCAGCCGGCCACCGTCGAGATTACGCCGGCCCAGTTCACCGGCCGTAGCGTCCTTCCGCCAGATACAGATCCTCCAGTGCCAGGTTCCGCTTGCGAACGATCCAGTAGTCGGCGATCAGGACGCCGGCAATCGATCCGAGCCCCCCTGAATAGCCAAGCAGCCAGTTGAAAATGTAGCCGGACGGATCCGCGAGCAGTCGCCACGGCTGGATGAGGATGCCGAGAATCCCGGTGATCAGCCCACCAGTCCTGAACGTGATCAGGCGCGGAAACGCATTCGCGAAGTCGTTGGCGGGGGAGACGACGTTGGCCGCGATGTTGACCGCGAGCGTGGCCACGACGGCCGTGAACATCGAAATGGCGATGACGAGCGGGCTGCTGAATCGTCCGATGAGCTTGATGGGATCCCAGATTACTTCGCCGTAAATGATGGCGGTCGCGCTCGTGATGAGCACGCCCATCGCGGCGAAGACGAACATCGTCGTCGGCAGTGCGACAACCTGGCCGATGACCTGTTCACGCTGGCTGCGCCCGAAGCGCGTGAAGTCCGGCATGTTGAGCGACAGCGTCGCCCAGAAGCCGATCATCGCAGTCAGCGACGGCACGAACACCGGAAGGAACTCGCGAAGCGTTCCGTACTTGCCTGGCTGAGAGAGCAGCGGGCCGAAACCATTCGCCTCGGTCACGGCCCACGCGAGCAACAGGGCCGTCATGACGAGCACGAACGGCGCGGCCCAGTTCTCGACCTTGCGGAGCAGGTCCATACCCCGGTAAACGATCGCAACATTCAGGAGCCAGAAGAGGAGGAACGAGAGCCACTCGGTCGTTGTGTGGCCGTCGAATCCAGGCCCGAGCAGGTCGTGCCACCCGGGGACGACGCTCGTGAAGAATGTATTGAGCGCCTCGCCGCCTATCCAGGCTTGGATGCCGAACCACCCGCAGGCGACAATCGCGCGCATGAGCGCCGGAACGTTCGAGCCGATCGTGCCGTAGGCGGCGCGCGCGAAGACCGGAAACGGAATGCCGTAGCGGGTTCCTGGATGTGAATTGAGCAGGATGGGGATGAGTACGATCGTGTTGCCGAGCGCGACGGTGAAGAGCGCCTGTCCCCAGCTCATTCCGGCGGCCATCAACCCGGCCGACAGCATGTAGGTCGGAATGCAGTGCGCCATGCTGATCCACAGCGCCGCGTAGTTGTACGTCGTCCACGTGCGGCGGGCAATGGGAACAGGCGCGAGGTCTTCGTTGTAGAGAGGGCTGCGCGCGATGCGCGCGGTGTCGATCAACTCGACGCGGCCGTCTGGCCGCTCGACCTGGGTGGCGGCATGAGTCACGAACGCCTCATGTGGCTACAGTCCCGACGGCGCCTGGCTTGGGCCGCGTCGCAGGAATCGCCCCCCGCCCTTAGTCCCGACGAACCGATCCCCGTCGATGACGACCTCGCCGTTGCTGATGACCGCAGCGGGGGAGCCCTTGACCGTGCGCCCCTCGTACGGGTTGTAGTCCACCTTCATGTGCAGCGTCTTGACGCCGAGCGTCGCGGACTTGTTCGGATCGAAGACGACGATGTCGGCATCGCTGCCGACCGCGATCGTGCCCTTGCGGGGGAACAGCCCGAACATCTTCGCCGGCGTTGTCGAGCACAGCTCGACGAAGCGGTTCATTGAAATGCGCCCCGGACGCACCCCGCCGTCGTGGACGAGGGTCAGCCGCGTCTCGATGCCGGGGGCGCCGTTGGGAATCTTGCTGAAGTCGTTCCTGCCCAGTTCCTTCTGCTCCGCCATGCAGAAGGGGCAATGATCGGTGGAGATCACCTGCAGGTCGTTCTTGGCGAGACCTTTCCAGAGCATGTCCTGGTGCCATTTCTCCCGCAACGGCGGCGACATCACGTACTTGGCGCCGTTGAAGCCGGGCTCCTCGTAGTTGTCGTACGACAGGAACAGGTACTGCGGACAGGTTTCCGCATACGCCGGCAGGCCCATGTCGCGCGCCTCGCGCACCTTCTCGAGCGCGTGCGCGGCCGAGAGATGCACGATATAAATCGGGACGCCCGCCATCTCCGCGAGCGCGATCGCGCGGCCTGTCGCTTCCCCTTCCGCTTGCGGGGGGCGCGTCAGCGCGTGATACTTGGGCGCGGTCTCGCCCTTCCGGAGCGCTTCCTTGACCAATTCGTCGATGACCCCGCCATTCTCGGCGTGCATGCACACCAGGCCGCCGTTCTCCCCCGTGCGCCGCAGCGCGCGGAAGATCGTCTGGTCGTCCACCATGAACACGCCGGGGTAGGCCATGAAGAGCTTGAAGCTGGTGATCCCCTCGTCCCGCACCATCCGATCCATGTCGCCGAGCCCGGCGTCCTCGAGCTCGGTGACGATCATGTGGAACCCGTAGTCGATCACCGCCTTGCCGTCCGCCCGCTTCCGCCAGTCGTCCAGCGCATGCCGCATCGTGCTGCCGCGGTACTGGATCGCGAAGTCAACGATGCTGGTCGTCCCGCCGAAGGCCGCGGCGATCGTCCCGGATTCGAAGTCGTCCGCCGACGTCGTGCCGCCAAACGGCATGTTCAGATGCGTGTGAACATCGATGCCGCCAGGAATGACGTACTTTCCCGACGCATCAATCGTGCGGTCCGCCTGGAAGCGGTGCGACGGCAGATCTTTCCCGATCGCCGTGACCACGCCTTCGTCGCAGTACACGTCGGCGACGTAGTCGTCCGAGGCCGTGATGATACGGCCGTTCGTAATCAGCAGGGACATGACTTAAACCGAAAACCCCACAACCTCTGACCGACATCAATAGACATTCGTCTTCCTGACCCCGCCCGTGTAATCGACGTACACGACCTTGAGCTCGGTGTAGAAGTCGATGGCGACCCGGCCCATTTCTCGGAGCCCGACGCCGGTGGCCTTCATTCCCCCGAACGGTACGTGCGCCTCGCCTCCGACCGTCGGCGAATTCACGTGGATGATGCCGGCGTCGAGACGGTCCACGAATCTGAACATCGACGCGACGTCGTTGGTGTACACCGACGCGGACAATCCGAAGCGCACGTTGTTGGCCACCGAGAGCGCGGCGCGGTTATCCGCGACGCGAATCAGAGACAGAACGGGGCCGAAGATTTCTTCCTGGGCGATGCGCATGTTGGCATCGACATGATCGAAAATCGCCGGCGCCACGAAGTAGCCGCGGTCGAGCCCGTCGTCGCGCAGGCGGGTGCCGCCCCGCACGAGCGTCGCTCCCTCCTGCTTGCCCGTGTCGATGTAGCCGAGCACCGTCTCCATCTGTCGCTCATCCACAGAAGGGCCGACGTTCGTGTTCGGGTTCAACCCGTTGCCGACCACCAGCGATGCGGTGCGGGCGGTCAGGCGTTCCACGAACTCGTTGGCGATCGACTCGACCACGACCGCCCGGCTCGTGGCGGTGCATCGTTGCCCTGTCGATCCGAACGCGCCCTGGAGCGTGCTCTCGACGGCCAGATCCAGATCCGCGTCGGCGAGAACGACGATGGGGTTCTTGCCGCCCATCTCGCACTGGCACTTGATACCCCGCGCCGCGGCTGCGCCGTACAGGCCCACGCCGACATCGTTCGATCCGGTGAAGGACACCGCGAGGATGGCGGGGTGTCGCACGATCGTCTCGCCGACCTCACGGCCGCCTCCAAACACCACGTTCAGCACGCCCGGCGGGAGACCGCACTCGTCGAACATCTCGGCGATGAGCGCGGCCGTGAGCGGCGTCAGCGAAGCGGGCTTGAACACGACCGTGTTTCCCGACACCAGTGCCGGGGCGATCTTCCAGATCGGAATGGCGACAGGAAAATTCCACGGCGTGATGATCGCAACCGGCCCGACCGGTTGCTTCAAGGTGTAACAGAAGTTGTGCGGCAGCTCGGAGGGAATGGTCTCGCCCGTGATGCGGCGCGCCTCGCCGGCAAAGAACTCAATCACGTTAATCGCGCGCTGCACCTCGCCGCGCGCCTCCGCGAGCGTCTTTCCTTCCTCGCGCGTCAGCGCCTCCGCAAGCTCCTGCCGCCGTTCTTCCATGCGGCGCTGGACCTTGAACAGGATCTGGCCGCGGACCGGCGCCGGTGTCTGCCGCCAGCCTTCGAACGCATTCGCCGCGGCGTCGCAGGCCTCAGCTGCCTCGGCGGCAGTCGAGGACGGGGCGTCCGCGACGACGTCGCTCACGTCGGCTGGGTTGAAATCCTTGATCCGCCCGCCCTTCGACTCACGCCACTTGCCGCCGATGAAGTTTTTCAGAATGCGCATCGTATGGAATCCGGCCTCCCGAGGTCGTCAACAGTATTTCCGTGTGCGAGGTGTGTCAAGAAACCGGCAACTGGCGGCCCGCGGCCGGGCGGTCCGGCGAGTCCAGCTCGAAGCCCGAGTCCCGGGTCCCGAAGCCCGGGGCCCCGGCCCCCGACTCTCGATGCCGTATAATTCGCGTTTCTCCCCATACCCACTCGGAGGGCGCATGGCTGCCGACCTGTCGGTCACGTTCACGGGCCTCAAGTTCCAAAACCCGTTCTTGTTGTCGTCGGCTCCGCCGACCGAGTCCGACAGCAACAACCAGCGCGCCGTCGACGCCGGCTGGGGCGGTGTCGTCACCAAGACGATCGGACTGCACCCGGTGGCCAACGTCGCCGGGCCCAAGACGAAGTTTCTGCGCGCGAGCGCGGATTCGTACCGCCTCTCCATGCAGAAGCGTCCCGGATCCGCGCTGCATTCGTCCTGGAACTGGGAGCTCATCTCCGACAAGCCGCTCGACTGGTGGCTCCCGCGCCTGGCCCGGATCAAGCAGGCGCAGCCGGATCGCATTCTTGTCGCGTCCATCATGGCGGGCTCCGGAAACGATCGCGAGCTGCGGCACTGGCAGACGCTCGCGACAGCATGCCAGGACGCCGGTGCGGACGCCTTCGAGCTCAACCTATCGTGCCCACACATGGACCGCAAGGACATGGGCTCGAATATCGGCAAGGACGAAGGGTTGATCTCGGTCGTCACGCAGGTGGTGAAAGAGGTCGCGAAAGTGCCCGTGTGGTGCAAGATCACGCCTTCGACGACGGACATCGTTGCCGAGGCCCGCGCGTCGTTCCTCGGCGGCGCCGACGCGATCGTGTCGTCGAATACGTTTCCGTCGATCCCGCTGATCGATCCGGAGACGCTCGAGTTCGAGGTGAACGTGGACGGACTGGTTTCGAGCGGCGGCCTCGGGGGGCCCGCGATCCTCCCGCTCTCGCTGGCAAAGGTCTGCCAGATGACACAGGCGTTTCCGGAGAGGGCGTTTTCCGGCATCGGCGGCATCGCGGAGTTCGCCCACGCGCTGAATTACTTCCTGCTCGGCTGCGGCACGGTGCAGGTCTGCACGGCCGCGATGCTCGACCACGCCGTCGGGCCGTCTATCATCAAGGAGCTGACGGGCGGCCTCGAGGCGTTTCTCGAGCGCCACGCCGGGCGCGGCTGGCGCACGCTCGAGGACTTCCGAGGCATCCGCCGCGATCGAGTGGTGTCGCACTCGAAGATCCGCCGTCCGGATACGAAGGAATATTTCGGCGGCCACGAGGCGCCCGAGGGGTACGCGGACGTCGCGCAGCCCTTCAGGGCTGCCGTCACCGAGGAATCATGACTACGACGACGAGTGAGATGTCGGGCGCCGAGATTGTGGATCTGTGCCGGAAACACACGTTCTTTGAATGGTCCGCGCAGGGCGCCGTGGATCCGATTCCCATGGCCCGCGCCAAGGGAGTCTATTTCTGGACGCCGGAGGGGAAGCGGTTCCTCGACTTCAACAGCCAGTTGATGTGCGTGAACATCGGCCACGGCGACGATCGTGTGATCCGTGCGATCGCCAACCAGGCGGCGACGCTCGCGTATGCCAATCCATTCATGGCGACCGAGCCGCGCGCGCGGCTGGGCGCGAGGCTGGCCGGCCTCGCGCCCGGAGACATCGACGTATTTTTCTTCACGAACGGCGGCGCGGAAGCCAACGAAAACGCGATCAAGATCGCACGCGCCTTCACCGGACGTCACAAAATCCTGGCGCGGTACCGCTCGTATCACGGCGGCACGCACGGGGCGATGGCGTTGACCGGCGATCCCCGCAGGTGGAGCACGGAGCCGGGCATGCCGGGGGTGGTTCACGTGCTCGATCCCTACCACGGAATCGAGCGGGGCTGGGATTCCGCGGAGCAATCGCTCGCGATGCTGGAGGAAATCATCCAGCTCGAGGGAGCCCACACGATCGCCGCCTTCTTCCTCGAGACGGTCAGCGGCACGAACGGCGTCCTGACGCCGCCCGACGGCTACCTGCAGGGCGTCCGGGATCTCTGCACGGCACACGGGATCCTCATGGTCTGCGACGAGGTCATGGCGGGGTTCGGGCGAACGGGCGAGTGGTTCGCCGTCAATCACTGGAACGTCGTTCCCGACATCATGACGATGGCGAAGGGCCTGACGAGCGCGTATCTGCCGCTCGGCGCGGTGGGCATGCGGCGTCGCATTGCCGACCATTTCCGCGACAAGGTATTCCAGGGCGGGCTGACCTACAACAGCCACCCGATGGCATGTGCCGCGGCGCTCGCGACGATCGACGTGTACGAAGAAGACGATCTGATCGGCAACGCGAAGCGGCTAGGACCCGTGATGGCCGGACTGTCGCAGGACCTGGCGCGTCGTCACCCGCTCGTCGGCGCGCACCGGAACATCGGCCTGTTCGGGATTGTCGAGCTCGTGCGCGACAGGACGACGAGGACGCCGCTGGCACCGTTGGGCGGCACCTCGGATGAGATGAAGCGGCTTTCCGGGTGGTTTCGTGAACTCGGGCTCTACACGTTCACCCGGTGGCACAACTTCTTCACGAATCCACTGCTGTGCATCACGGACGCGGAATTGCGTGAAGGATTCGGGATCATCGATACCGCGCTGACGCGGCTCGAGGAATCGATGAATCTTTCCTAGACGCGGACGAATCTACAGTTTCAGCCACCGCACGACGTTCGGGCGCGTCGCAAGGAAGCGCTCGAAGTCGGCCACCGAAACCGTCACGCTCAGTGTGTTCAGGTTCGGATGAAAAATCAGCCGTTCGACCCCGCGCAGTTCCTGATCGACGATGACGCGGACGTCCTTCGAACCTTCATGGAGCAGGCCGAATGGCGAGACTGACCCGGGTGTCACGCCAAGCGTCGCCATCAGCCGCTCGGGCGATCCGAAGCTGAAGCGGTCGTCGCCAATCACCTTCACGAGCTGGCGCAGGTCCGCCTGCTTCCCGATCTCGAGGATGACCAGATACTGCCGATCTCCTTTCTTGTTCCGCAGGAAGAGGTTCTTGATCTGGGTCGCCGGAATGGGTCCCCAGTGTTCGGCAGCCGCCTCGCCTGTAAACACGGGGGGATGCTCGTACGTCTCGTACTGGATGCCCATGGCATCGAGCGCGTCGTAGACCTGCTGCGGGTCGGCCATCTCCGCATTGTAGTGGTGTGCCGCCGCGATTCGACAACCGGGATACGTCATTGGTCTGGCAGAATACGTACGGAGGACAACGCCATGACCACGCTGACGGATCGCTTCGACGAGGCAGTGCGCTACGCGCGCGAGTTGCACGCCGCGCAGGCACGCAAGGGCACCGGCACGCCTTACGTGGGTCACCTCTTCGGCGTCGCGTCAATCGTGCTGGACGACGGTGGAACCGAAGACGAGGCGATCGCGGCGTTGCTCCACGACGCAGCCGAGGACCAGGGCGGCCGGGCGCGGCTCGACGATATCCGTGTTCGTTTTGGAGACGCAGTCGCCCGCATCGTCGAGGACTGTACCGACTCGTGGGAAATGCCCAAGAAGCCGTGGGCCGAGCGGAAGCGTGTGTACGCCGAACACGCGAAGGGGCTTGGCCCGGCGAGCCTTCGCGTGTCCGCAGCCGACAAGGTTCACAACACGTATGCCACGCTGCGCGACCTGCGCAACGTCGGGGAGACGGTCTGGAACCGCTTCAACGCCAGCGCGGACGATGTGATGACGTACTACGGCACGCTGGTGCGCTCGTACCGGCAGGCCGGCGGCGGCCGTCTCGTGGACGAGCTCGCACGGATCGTTCGCGGCATCGAGAGGGAGATGGGGTACTAGCCGGGCGGCGGCCTGTCGACTACTCCTGCCGCTCGGGGCGCGTCTTGGGCCGCATGTTCGCCGCGAGGATCCGCTTGCGTAAACGGATGTTGTGCGGCGTCACCTCGACGAGCTCGTCGTCATTGATGAATTCAATCGCCTGCTCGAGCCCCAGCTTGCGCGGCGGAATCAGCCGCACCGCTTCGTCGGCCGACGACGCGCGCATGTTCGTCTGCTTCTTTTCCTTTGTGACGTTCACGTCCATGTCGCTGGCGCGCGCGTTCTCGCCAATGAGCATGCCTTCGTAGACCGGAGCGCCCGGGTCCAGGAAGATCTCGCCGCGCTCCTGCAGGTTCCAGATCGCGAAGGCCGTGGTGATGCCCGTGCGGTCGGCGACCAGCGCCCCGGTCGCGCGTGTGGCGATCGCCCCGTGCCACGGGTCCCAGCCGGCAAAGAGGTGGTTCATGATGCCGGTGCCCTTGGTTTCCGTCAGGAACTGCGACCGGAAGCCGATGAGTCCCCGGGCCGGGATACGGAATTCGAGCCGGACGCGGCCGCTGCCGTGATTGACCATCTTGGTCATGGTGCCGCGGCGGGTGCCGACCTGGGCGATGACGACCCCCTGGAACTCCTCGGCCACGTCGATCACCAGGTCTTCGACAGGTTCCAGGGTCTTCCCGTCCACGACTTTCGTGACGATGTCGGGGCGCGACACCTGGAGCTCGAAGCCTTCGCGGCGCATCATCTCGATGAGGATCGAGAGCTGCAGCTCGCCGCGGCCGAGCACTTTCATCTGCTCCGGCGAATCGGTGGGCTCGACCCTGATTGACACGTTCCCCAGCAGCTCGCGGTCGAGCCGATCCTTGATCTGACGCGAGGTGACGTACTGGCCGTCGCGGCCGGACATCGGCGAGGTGTTGACCCCGAAGACCATCGACACCGTCGGCTCGTCCACCGCGATCACCGGCATCGCAACCCGGTGTTCGACATCGGCAATGGTTTCCCCAATCGTGATGTCCTCGATCCCGGCCAGGCAGACGATGTCGCCAGCGGCCGCTTCGGTGATCTCGACGCGGCGCAGCCCCTCAAAGGCGAACAGCTTCGTGACCTTCGTCTCCTGCACCCGGCGATCGAGCTTGCAGACGGCCACCTGGTCGCCGATCTTCACGCGCCCGTTGAAAACCCGTCCGATCGCGATACGTCCGAGGTAGTCGCTGGAATCGAGGTTGGCCACGAGCATCTGCAGCGGCGCGTTGACGTCGCCCCGGGGTGGCGGCACGTAGTCCAGGATCGCCTCGAGCAACGGGCGGAGGTCCTGTCCAGGCTCGGTGGCCGAGAGGCTCGAGGTCCCGGCGCGTGCGCTGGTATACAGCACGGGAAAATCGAGCTGTTCCTCGGTCGCGTCCAAGTCGATGAAGAGGTCGTAGATCTCGTTCAGCACTTCCTGGATGCGCGCGTCGGGACGGTCGATCTTGTTGATGACGACCAGGGGGGTGAGCCGTCGTTCGAGCGCCTTGCGAAGCACGAACCGCGTCTGCGGCAGCGGACCTTCGGAGGCGTCCACGAGCAGGAGGACGCCGTCCACCATCGCGAGCGTTCGTTCGACTTCACCGCCAAAATCCGCGTGGCCCGGCGTGTCGACGATATTGATGAGCACGTCGCGATAGTGGATCGCCGTGTTTTTGGCCAGGATCGTGATCCCGCGCTCACGCTCGAGGTCGGTGTTGTCCATCGCCCGCTCGGCCACACGTTCGTTCGCCCGGAAAATGCCACTCTGGTGCAGCAAGGCATCCACGAGGGTCGTTTTTCCGTGATCGACGTGGGCGATGATGGCCACATTGCGCCGGAGTGCGTTGGCGATGGTAGCGGCGGCTCTCTGGCCTGTGGGCATCCCTCCAGTGTACTGCCAAAAGCGCCCTTGGACGGACGGATCTCGCGCAGGGCAGTGGCAGTGGCGCTTGGGAAGCTCGGCGGATGCCGTTGTTCAAACTGACCACGACCTCGCGCCGAGACCGCCTAGGAGCGGCTTCACGCGCTCCGCCGCCGCCGGCCTAGACGCGTCGCATCCGCCTGCGGCCCGATTCAGACCCGCAGCGTAGGGACGAACCCGTGAGCCCCCGCGATCGCTGCGTTCTCCGCGCGAGATTGTCTGCGTGAGATCGCCGGCCCGTCTGTCAGACTACCGCTTGACCCAGAACGTCAGCCCGCCGTACAGGCGCCAATAGTCCGGTGAGAGGTCGGTGGATTGGAAGCGACGGAAGTCGGCTCGGGCGAGGAAACGCTCGGACACGGGGTACTTCACGCCGCCGCCGAAGTTGTACGCGACTTCCGTACTGGGTCCCGCATAGAGCGCCGCCGGATCCGGGATCTTGACGGATCGGCTGACGTGCTCGACGCCAATCCCCAAGGTCGCGTACGGCGTGAAGCGTTCGACGTCGAAGTGATAGACACCGTTCACGCTGTAGTTGGTGATGGGCCAATCGAGGTTGGCGTCGTCGCCCAGCACGTCGAACAGGTGCCCGATTTCCCCCTCGAAGCCGACATTGCGCGTCAGATCGTAGCCCACCGCCGCGCCGATGCCGAGGCTGCTGCCCAGATCCTGGGACGTGCCAAAGGCCGTGCTGAGGAATGGCGTCACCGTCAGCGTGTGGGGTTCCGCGACCGACTGCGTGGACGGCGCCGGCGGCACCGCTTGGGCCCACGTGGCGGCCGGATTAGTGGCCAGACCGGCAACGACCATAAAGAAACCAGAACAAATCGGAACACACGAACGCATTGAACCTCCTCAAACGGACGGACGCAGGGGCTGGAGGCAATGATAAAACCGTTCGCCTCAGGGTGTTAGACGTAAACCGTTGCCGGACGGCCGATCGGCGGCGATCAACCGCCAGCCCCTCGGCTACGTCATATGGATGACATGTGGTGGAGATTCGAGTCCACGCTGGACTAGCAGACGTGGTGTCGGCCGATACAGACCTGATCTCCCGCGCGGCAGGAGGCGACTCAGCCGCGTTCCAGGCGCTCGTCGAGCGGCATCGCTCGATGGTGTATCGCGTCGCGTATCAGTTCGCGGGGAACCATCACGACGCCGAGGACATTGCGCAGGAAGTCTTCATCAAGGTCTACCGATCGCTCGACCGTTTCCGGCAGGACTCCCAGTTGACGTCCTGGATGTACCGAATCGTCATGAACGCCTGCATCGACCACCGCCGCCGTCATCGATCAGCGATCGCCGCGCCCTTAGGGGAAGAAGCGGAACAGAAGATGTTGAACGCGCCTGAAGATACACCTGGACCCGAGGAATGCGCCTATGCCGGGGAGCTTGGCGAGGTCCTCGAGTGGGAAATCGGGCGTCTCCCGAAGGGGCAGCGCGTGGTGTTCGTCATGCGCCATCATCAAGGCATGAAACTCTGCGAGATCGCCGAAGCGCTCGGGCTGGCAGAGGGCACCGTGAAGCGGCAGCTTCATGCCGCCGTCCACCGGCTGCGTCAGGCGCTGACTCAGGCGAACGTCACAGTGGGAGCGCGCGCATGAGCACGTGCGGCGTTCACGCGTCGGGGGCGATCGAGCTGTACTTCTACGACGAACTCACTCCACAGGAGCGCGCGGCGGTGGAGCGGCATCTTCCGTTGTGCCGGGACTGCCGGTCCGCGCTCGTCGAGCTTGGCGTCATTCGCACGTTGCTCGCCCAGCGTCCCGTGGTCTCCGCCCCAGAGTCCGGCGACTGGTCTGGCTTCATGTCGCGCCTCGACGGGTCGATTCGGAATGAGCGGGCGCACGGGGGCAACGTCGCCGAGTTTGCGCGCGCGCCGTCCCGCCGCTCGTTTGTGGGATACCTGGCGATGGCGGCGCTGCTGGCGCTCGTGGCGTTCAGCGTGGTGGTTGCCTTACGCTCGAAGGGCGTTCCGGCCTCCCCCGCGGTCGCGCCTGTCGCCGAAGCCACGCCGGCGCGAGGCCCGTCCGACACCGCGGCCTTCACGTCGTTGAGTGAAGAACATTTTGAGCGGTCGAAACTGGTCGTGCTCGGTCTCGCCACCAAGGATCCACAGCGGGGGAGGGTGGCGGACTGGGCATACGAACGGGCGCTTGCGTCGTCGCTCCTGAGCGACACGCGGATGTACCGGCTGGCGGCGGAAGATCGTGGGCTGGACGCGCTGGCGGGCGTGATGCGCGACCTGGAGCTCCTCCTGCTCCAGACCTCGCTGACCGATGCGCGAGACCCGGCCTCGCTGCTGCAACTCCAACGGCTGATTCAGAAACGGGATCTGCTCGAGAAGATGGATGTGGTCACGACGACCGGGTTGTAACGTACTGCCTCCAGGGAACAGCTATGAATACTCGGACCGCAAGACGAATCATCACGGCACTCATCTTCGCGGCGGTGTTATCGCCGCAGATGCTGCGGGCCATGCCGCTCGAATCGAAGCGCATGGAGCGTGCGAAGGATCTCATCGCCGACGAGCAATGGATCCGCGCGATTGACGAGTTGCGGGCGGCGGCCGCCGACCCAAAGGAAGCCAACAAGGATGAAGCGTTGTTCTGGCTCGCGCACAGCCAGAATCAGGGGCGCGACGCCGTCGCGGCGCTCGACGCCATCCGGCGGCTCGAGCGCGAGTTCCCCGCCAGCCGTTGGGTGAAGCCCGCGCGTTCGCTTCGCATCGAGATCGCGCAACGGCTGCGGCGGAACGATGTGCTCTGGTACACCGCCGCGCCGCCACCGCCTCCGGCCGCGCCGACTGCCGTTCGGCCAGCGCCCGCAACCCCGGCGTCTCCTCCGCCTCCGGTCGCGCCCACGCCGCCGCCGCCGCGGGTGTTCAGGACGCCGCGACCAACCGTCGCGCCGCCAGCGCCTCCGTCTTTGCTTGAGGCGCCCGCGCCTCCTTCGCCGCTACCCCCGCGCGCGTGGGTTCCCGAGGGCTACCTGCCGGACACGGACCTCCGTATCCAGGCGCTTGGCAGCCTGATTCGCACGGACGCCGCGAAAGTCATTCCGATGTTGAAGACGATCGCGCTCGAAAGCGGAAATTCTGGAGAAGCGCGCCGCGCTTTGTTCGTGCTGGCACAGTCGGGACGGCCGGAGGCCCGCTTGGCGATGATGGACGTGGCGAGGACCGGGCCCGAGCCAGTGCGCCTGGCGGCGGTGCGCGAGCTCGGCCGCGTCGGCGGACCCGTGGTGGCCAACGACCTGCTGCAGCTGTACTCCACCGCCAGCGATCTGGTGAAGCACCAGGTCGTGACGTCGCTCGGACAGCGGGACGCCGCCCCGGCGCTGCTGCGGATCGTCGAGTCGGAAAAGGACTGGCGGCTGCGGGATATTGCCATCGTCTCGCTCGGTGACGCGGGGGGCCGGCAGCAGCTCGCCATGCTCTACGAGAAGGCCCCGACCGGCGCGAAGCGTCCGATCATCATCGGCCTTTTCCACGCCCAGGCGGAGGACGAGCTGATTCGTATCGCCGAGCGCGAACGCAATCCCGATGCGCGGGCGGAAGTGCTCGCCCGGCTGCGGCTTCTAGCCACGCCCAAGGCGCTGGCGTACCTCGAACAGCATCGGTAATCCGAAAACACTTACGAATCCCGAAGTCCCCTCCGGATTGCGCCACCTGATAACCCCTGTTCCGCCGGGATTTCAAGGGACTCGACAATTGGCCTCCGGTTCGCAATCATGCGTCCGGACACATGTCACACAATTCTGACTCCCCAGCATCAGGCGGCCGCCGCCGCGCACTCGTCCTGTTTGTCAACGCTACCGTGGCCCTGATTGGCGCAAGCCTGTCGGCGCTCCTCGGGACGTTCGCGCTCGGTCCCCGAGCAAGCGCCGCCGGAGGCCGATGGGTCCGCGCGGGGACGACGTCGGATCTCACGCCGGACGAGCCAGTGGCCAGAGTACTGACCGTCTCGCGCGTCGACGGCTGGTATCGCGAACGGGCCAGGGAAACCGTCTTCCTCGTCTGGGACGGCGATCGTGCGGTGCGCGCATTCTCTGCGACGTGCACCCACCTGGGATGCCAGGTCCAATGGGACGGCAAGGACAAGAAGTTCCGCTGTCCGTGCCACGGAGGCGTCTACGCTGCTGACGGCGCCGTGCTCGAAGGTCCGCCACCGCGGCCGCTCGATACGATTGAAGCGCGCCTGGATCCGGCGGACAGCTCGGTGCTGGTGCGCCTGTGAAGCGCCTCTTCGCGTGGCTCCACGCCCGAACCGGGTATCGCGACGCGGCGCGCGTGATGCTCGACGAGCCGCTGCCACCGGGGACCGGCTGGTTTTTCACGCTGGGCAGCGTGCTCCTCGCGCTCCTCTCGGTCCAGTTGCTGACCGGCGCGTTTCTCACGCTTTACTACGCCCCCACGCCGGACCACGCCTACGACAGCGTACGCTTCATCAACGGCCTGGCCGCGGGCCGGATCGTGCGCGGCCTCCATCACTACGGCGCGAGCTTCCTCGTGGTCGCGTTGGCGGCGCACCTGTTGCGCGTGGTCGCGTTCGGCTCGTACAAGCCGCCGCGCGAGGTGACGTGGCTGTCCGGTCTCGCGCTTCTGGGGTTGATTCTCGCGTTTGCGCTCACCGGCTACCTGCTGCCGTGGGACCAGCGGGCGTACTGGGCCACGGTCGTCACCATCAACATCTCGAAGTTGACGCCGCTGGCCGGCGAAGTGGTTGCCGGGGTGCTTCGTGGGGGATCCACCATCGGCGCCTTGACGCTCACGCGGTGGTACTCGGCGCACGTCATCTTTCTGCCAGCGGTGCTGGTGCTGCTCGTCGTCTTGCATGTCGTGTTGATGCGTCGTCAGGGCATTTCCGGCCCGGTTCGCACGCGCACAGGCGCGCCGTCGCCGTTTTTCCCGTCACAGGCGGCTCGCGACGTGACGATGGCGCTTCTCGTCCTCGGGGTGCTGGGCGGCTTTGCGTGGCAAGGGGCGCCCCCGCTCGAAGGTGCCGCGGACCCAACCGATGCGACCTACATTCCGAGGCCCGAGTGGTACTTCCTCGGCCTCTTCCAGCTGTTGAAATACTTTCCCGGGAAGTGGGAAGTCGTAGGCGCGATGGTCGTGCCCGGTGTTGCGGCCGGGTTCCTGGCGCTGCTGCCGTGGATCGATCGCGGCCCGGATCGCGATCCCCGAAAGCGCCGGATTGTCCTGTCGGCTGTCATGGCCGGCCTCGCCGGTGTGATCGTGCTCACCGCCCTGGGATGGCGCGATCGTCCGGTGTCAGCGGCGTCGAGCGACGCCTGGAGCCTGCGGGAGATCGGCGGCCGCGCGTTCGCGCAGAAGCTCAATTGCGTGCGTTGTCACGTTGAGATGGGATCGGCCGATCCACTCGAAGGCGGGGCGTCCACGCGTGGACCCGAATGGATCGCGGGCCACGTGGCCGACCCCGAGATCATCGCGCCGGGGCTGCGTGAGCCGCCAACGACCGTGCACGAACGGGAGGCTGCGGCGGTCGTCGCGTACGTTCGGCGCGCGTCGCGGCAGGCGTATCCCGGATATCCGCCGCTGACGGAATCGGCGGCAGTGATCGTCGCTCGATACTGCATCGGCTGTCACAAGATCGACGGCGACGGCGGCACCGAGGGTCCCGACCTGTCACACGCGGGCAGCAAGCACGACGCCGCCACACTGCGCCGGTGGATTGTCGATCCCGAACTCGTCGATCCTGACGCCGAGATGCCGTCGTTCGGCGACCGCCTGAGCGACGTGCAACTC
>JANNHC010000161.1:0-10444 GCA_031404215.1 Acidobacteriota bacterium | reverse complement strand
GTTTGAGCGTCTGCTCCCGCGTCAGGAACGTGTTCTTGACCAGCTGCTGCGTGACGGTGCTGCCGCTGCGCAGGTATTTCTTCCGCCCCACGACGTTGTCGATGGCGGCGCTGGCGATGCCGATCGGATCGATGCCGGGGTGGTCGTAGAAACGGCGGTCCTCGATCGCGAGCACGGCCTGCAGCATCGTCTGGGGAATGACGGCGAGCGGCACGTCACGGCGCTTCTCGCGCGCTTCGGTCACGAGCGCCGTGATGAGCGGCGCGTCGAGCATCAGGCGATCGAAGCGCTGTTTCTTCGAGACCAGCTCGACGTGGGAGATGGAGGTCGGCTCGGCGCCTTTTGCGGTCCGCGCCGCGAAGACGATGCGGAGAAGCTGGCCCTTGCGATCGCCGTCGCGGGGGATCATCACGACGGCGTCCCGTCCGACCGTGAACTCTCCGGGCCGCTCCGCCTTCGCCCGGTGCGAGTACCCCAGGTCGTTGAGCCGCTCCACGATCTGCAGGGGCGTCAGCGCCTGGCCGCGCCGCAGCTCGTACGGGCGCGCGAAGATGCGCGGGTCCGAGCGCTTCGTCTCGCCGGCGAGGCGGGCGTCGATCATCCGCGAGAAGCTGATGTAGAAGAAAATCGAGACGACGGCCAGGATCGCGAACGGCACGCCGAGGCCGACGAGGACGTAAAACCTCCACCCACGGCGCTTCGCGCGGGCGCGAGGAGGCAGGCGTGGTTTCGTCGCCACGGCGGGGTTGGAAGACACTGTGGGGCTCGAGGCACATTCTACCATCCACCTTGGAGTACGCTAGCAGTCCGTATGGCTCCTCCGACCGCCGTCGATCTGCTCGTGTTCGGTCCCCACCCGGACGACATCGAAATCGGGTTCGGGGGATCGGTGGCCCTTCACGCCGCCCTGGGTGTCCGCGTCGGTTTGTGCGATCTCACGCGCGGAGAGCTCGGCTCGAATGGCACGCCGGAGGAGCGGGAAGCCGAAGGGGAAGCGGCGCGCGCGGTGCTCGGCGCCGCGTGGCGCGTCAACCTGCGCTGGCCCGACGGTGGTATTGACGGGCGCGATGCGCACGTCGCGGACGTGGTCCGGCTGATTCGAGCGTCGCGCCCGCGAACCCTCGCGATCCCGTACTGGAACGATCGGCATCCCGATCATCGCGCGGCGAGCGAAGTGCTGACGCGCGCCGCGTTCAAGAGCGGCCTGCGGCGCTTTGCGCCAGACGAAGGCGAAGCGTGGCGCGCCGGGTGGGTTTGCTACTACTTCATCAACGATTCGGATCCCGCCTCGTTCGCCATCGACGTGTCGGCGCATTACGAGACCAAACGGAAGGCGCTGGCCTGCCATCGCTCGCAGTTTACGCCGCCGGATGCCGGCAGCGTCGCCACGCGGCTCACGGTTCCGCAATTCCATCAGCTCATCGAAAGCCGTGACGCGCACCTGGGCGCGCTCACCGGCGTCGCGCACGCCGAGGCCGTCGTCGTACGAGAGCCGATCCTGCGGCCGCACGTGATGAAAGACTGGCCGCGGCCGTCGGGATCCGATCGCCGATGAACGTCGGGATTGTCTGCTACGCGTCGGTCGGCGGCAGCGGCATCGTGGCGACCGAGCTGGCGAAGTCTCTCGCGGCACGGGGCCACGCCGTGCACGTGCTCAGCACGGAGACGCCGTTCCGGTTTGGAAGCTACCAGCCCGGCCTGACGTTTCACCGCGTACGCACACCGGCGTATCCCTTGTTCCGGGAGCCGCAGTACGTGATCGCGCTGGCCACCCGGATCGTCCAGGTGGCTCGGGAAGTCGGGCTCGACATCATTCACGCGCACTACGCGGTGCCACACGCCACGGCGGCCTATCTCGCGAAACAGATGCTGTCGCGCCCCGGATCGACGCGTGTCCCGCGTGTCATCACGACGCTGCACGGCACCGACATCACCCTCGTCGGCAGCGATCATTCGTACGCGGAAACGGTCTCGTTCTCGATCGACGAATCCGACGGCGTCACGGCGGTGTCGGAAAGCCTGCGACAGGGCACGTACCAGGCGCTCGCGGTCCGGAAACCGATCACCGTGATTCCGAATTTCCTGGACTGCGACCTGTACCACCGCATTGCCGCCGAATCGCTGCGCGCCCGGTACTGTCCTGCCGGCTGCGAAAAACTCGTCATCCACGTCTCGAACTTTCGTCCCGTAAAGCGCGTGCCTGCGGCGGTGGAGGTCTTTGCGCGCATCGCCGAAAAGGTGCCGGCGCGCCTGCTGCTGGTGGGGGACGGACCCGATCTCGCGCCCGCGCTCGACAGGGCCAAGTCGCTCGGGATTACGAAGCTCGTCGAAGCGCTCGGTGAACAGGACCAGATCATTCCGCTGCTCTCGGTATCCGACCTGTTCCTGCTGCCGTCGGCGCAGGAAAGCTTCGGTCTGGCGGCGCTCGAGGCGATGGCGTGCGAGGTGCCGGTCGTTGCCTCGCGCGTCGGCGGACTGCACGAAGTGATCGACCACGGCGTGACCGGCTTCCTGCACGAACCGTCCGATCTCCAGGCGATGGCCGACAGCGGCATCACGCTCCTGACGGATCCCGAGCTGCATGCGCGAGTGGCGGCAGCGGGCCGCCGGTCGGTCCGGAAGCGCTTCTGCCGCGACCTGATCGTGCCGCAGTACGAGGCGTTTTACGCCGGGATCCTTGGCGAGTAGTCGTCGAACCGCGAACCGCAGTGCCTGTGTGTTGCGTCTAACGCCGGCAAGAGCGGCTATGACCAGCGGACCATGCAGCTCGGGCTGAAATTCTCATTCTAGGCATGGCGGGCCCGGAAACGTCCGGGCCCGCTTCGCAGCCATTTCGGCACTACTATTTCCATATGCGCCCGTTCCGACTTCTTGCTTCCGCGCTCCTTCTTCTCATCTCCACGGTTTCGCTCCCGGCTCAACTCCGCGTCAAGCCGATCGGCGAATTGCCGGACGAGGCCGCGCTCCGGTTGATGCTCCGCAAACTGGCCTCGACCGGCACGTTCATGCAAACCACCGCCCACCCCGACGACGAGGACAACGGGTTGCTCGCGATGATGAGCCATGGCCGCGGGATGCGGACGACGCTGGTGAGCGCCACCCGAGGCGACGGCGGGCAGAACGAAATCGGGCCGGAAATCTTCCAGGCGCTGGGCGTCCTGCGCACCGAGGAACTCCTCGCCGTCCACAGGTTCGACGGCGCCGAGCAGTTCTTCACGCGCGCGATCGACTTCGGTTACTCCTTCAGTCTCGAGGAATCGATCGAGAAATGGGGCCACGACGAGATCGTCGGCGACTTCGTTCGTCACATCCGCACGATACGGCCCGACGTCATCGCCGGGTTCGTGTGCGGCGGCGGTGGCGGAGGCCAGCATCACCAAGCCTCGACGCGTCTGACGCTGGAGGCGTTCCGCACGGCGGCCGACCCGTTGCGCTACCCGGACCAGATCCGCGACGGCCTGCGGCCGTGGCAGGCCAAACGCGTCTTCTGCACCGAGGGGTTCGGTCCGGCGGGGCAGGACTCGCGCGATCTGCTTCGCGTGACGTTGTCGGGTTTCGACGCAGTGCTTGGCCGCACATACGCCGAGGTCGGTCTCGAGGCGCGAAGCATGCACAAGTGCCAGGGCACATCGCAGCTATTGCTCCTGCCAGGCGCATCGCAGTCGCGGACGTACCGGCTCAAGGACAGCGTCATTGGCGACGCCGGCGTTTCGCCGAAGGACATGTTCGATGGAATCGACACGAGTCTTGCCGGGCTCGCGGCCCATGCCGGTCCGCAGCCGCGACCGGATCTGATCACGGCCCTGCAGGGCGTCAGCGCCAGCGTCAGCGCCGCGAAGGACGCCGTGGAAGCGCGTGGGCCCGGCGCCGCCGCGGCGCCTCTCGCCACGGGGCTCGCCGCCGTCCGCGATCTGCGCGCAAAACTCGCGGCGATGATCGGTCCTCTGCCAGGGTCCAAGGCCACGGCCCTCCCAGCCGACGCGCAATACGAGATCGATCGCCGGCTGGCGCTCAAAGAGACGCAGTTCGCAGACGCGCTCCTGCTCACGCACGGCATACGCCTCGAAGCGCTGGCAGACGACGGGACGGTGGTGGTGGGACAGCGCGTGAAGCTGTCGGTGGCCGCGGGAAACAACGGCGCTCCGGATGTCGCGCTGAAGGGCGTCACCTTCACGGGCGTCAGCGGGGTGACCGCGGCCTGTGCGGGCGCGATCCAGGGAGGAAGCGCGATCACGTGCGCGGCCGACGTAACGATTGCCGACGCGGGCTTGTCAACGCCGTACTGGACACCGCGTACGGACGCGGCCCGCTACGATTTCGAGCCGGACGTGCCTTTCGGTGTGCCGTTCCGGCCGTCTCCCTTTCACGCCAGGTTCGCGCTGTCGATCGCGGGGGCCGAGGTCACGATTGATCGGGCGGTGGAGTTCCGCTACAGCGACCTGTTTGCCGGAGAGAAGCGAACGGAACTGCAGGTCGTGCCGCCCTTTGCGGTGCGCTCGGCGCCCGGTATTGCCGTCATCCCACTCGCGGCTGCCGCGGCGACGCGTGGAACAGACACGCGCGCCCGCTCGATCGATCTTACCGTGAGCAATAACCTGCCCGGCGCCGCCAGCACCACCGCGTCCCTGAAAGTTCCCGCCGGATGGCATGTGTCGCCGGCGACGGCGCCGGTCACATTCGAGCGCGGAGAGGAGTCGGTGACGGTGTCCTTCAAGGTCACGCCGGCCGCGGATGCGAGAGCCGGCGAGTACTCGGTGGACGCCGTCGTCTCATCTCTGGACGACTCCAAGGTCACGTCGGGCGCCGGCTACACGGTCGTCGAATACCCGCACATTCATCGCCGGCACGTCGTCGAGCCTGCACATACGCGGGTCAAGGTGATCGACGTGCGCATCGCGCCAGGCTTGCGCGTCGGTTACATCATGGGTGTCGGCGACGAGATGCCAGCCGCCATTCAGCAGCTTGGCGCCGAGGTGCATCTCATCGAAGCGCTGGAGCTCGCGTCGGGCGATCTGGCGCGGTATCACGTGATCGTGACGGGTGTGCGCGCGTACGAGCGCCGGCCGGATCTTCGCGCCAACAACAACCGCCTCCTGTCCTACGTCCGCAACGGCGGCGTCGTCCTCGTCAACTACAACAAGCAGGAATTCAACCAGGCGCAGTACGGGCCGTACCCGGCGAGGAACGGCACCGACCGGATCACGGACGAGAATGCGCCAGTCGAGGTGCTGGTTCCCGCGCATCCCGTTTTCAGCATGCCGAACCGGATTGGACCCGATGCGTGGGCGGGGTGGGTACAGGAGCGTGGGACCTATTTCCTCGCGGCGCGGGACGCGAAATACGTGGACCTCGTTCGAACGGCCGATCCGTTTCCGTTGAACCCGGGGTCGAAGACGGGCGCCCTCGTCGAAGCGCGCGACGGGAAGGGCCGATGGATCTATCTCGGGCTCGGCTTGTGGCGCCAGTTGCCCGCCGGCACCGACGGGGCGTACAAGATCCTCGCAAACCTGCTCAGCCTCGGAAAGAAGTAGCCGCGCATGCGATTCTCACCGGAATACGTCGCGTGCGTCCTCAACGTGAACTTCGAGGATGCCAAGGAATTGTTCCTGGCTCCGTTGATGCGCATTCATTACGCGCATCTCGTGATGCTCACGGAGCGCGCGATCATGGCCCCGGATCAGGCGCACGCCGTTCGCGGTGCGCTCGATGGCCTATCGGTCCCGGACATCCGGGACGCGGCCTACGACGGCAGCTGTGAGGATTTGTTCTTCTTCGTGGAACGCTTGATTGTTCGGGCGGGCGGCGAGGAAGCCGCCGGCCGGCTGCATACGGCGCGCTCCCGCAACGACATCGACATGACGATGTACCGCATGCAGCAGCGGGACATGATCCTGACGCTGCTGGCGGGAACGGTGCGGCTGCGCGAGGTGCTGATTGCGCAGGCCGACACGCATCGCGACACGGTGTTTGCGGCGCACACGCACACGCAGCCAGCGCAGCCGACGACCATCGCCCACTACCTCCACGCCGTCGTCGAACAGCTCGAGCGGGACGCCGTGCGGCTTCGCGCCGCGTATGCCAGCACGAACAGGAGCCCGCTTGGCGCCTGCGCGATTACCGGTACCGGTTTTCCGATCGATCGCGGCCGGACCAGCGATCTCCTCGGATTCGACGGGGCGACCGGGAACACGTACGGCAGCATCGCGACGGTTGATTACCTGCTCGAAAGTGTCTCGGCGGCGGCCGTGCTTCTCGCCGGGATCGGCCGCGTCGTGCAGGACCTGCTCTTGTGGTGCACGAGCGAGTTCGGCTACCTGCGGCTCGGCGACGAGTTCGTCCAGTGCAGCAGCATCATGCCGCAGAAGCGCAACCCGGTGGCGCTCGAGCACGCCCGCGCGATCAGCAGTAAGGCCGTCGGACAGGCCAGCGCGATCCTGCTGACCGTGCACAACACGCCCTTTGGCGACATCGTTGACACGGAGGACGATCTCCAGCCGCTCGTCTTCAGCATGTTCAACGACGCGGACCGGGCCGTCCGGCTCGTCGCCGCGGCCATGGAGAGTGCGGCGTTCGATCGCACGCGGCTCGCGGCGCGCGCGGAGCAAGGCTGGATTACCCTCACGGAGCTGGCCGATACGCTCGTCCGCGACCACGGGGTGTCCTTCAAGACGAGCCATACGATCGCGACGCGGTTGATGGCGGAAGCCACCCGACGCCCGGCCGAGCCTCGCTCGCGGCTGCTGCGCGAAGTCTCGGCGGTTGTGGCGGGCCGTGCGATCGAATACGACGAGGCGGCGCTCGACGAGGTCCTCAGTGCGCGTCACTTCGTGAACGTGAGAAAGACGCCGGGCGGGCCCGCCCCCTCCGAAACCGCCCGAGCGATCGCGGCATCCAGGGAATTATTGACCGCAGACGCGACGTGGCTGGCGGACACCCGCGACAAACTCAAACGCGCGGATCAACGACTTACCCAGGCCGCCAAGAGCCTGTAGAACTTTTCTAAAGGGTCAGGATCCAATGGCGGCCCATTTCGAGCGGCAGGTCCCGGCGTAGCGTGTCCACCAGCGCGGGACCGTAGCGGTTCAGGAAGTAGACGAGCGTCAGCGTGCGCTCCTGTGGCTGGCCGAGCGGAAACATCTGCGCCTGCGCTCGCGTGAACTGACGGCGCAGCGTCTCGTCCCGGCGCTTGGCGGCCTGGATGACTTTTCCCTGCAGCGATCGAAGGTCGTGCTCCATCTTGCCCAGGGTGGTTTTCGCGGCGCCGGCGAGTGTCGGATCCAGCGCGGGCATCGCCTCGATGACGCGCTGCAGCGCGGCATGAAGCGTGTCGTCCGCGTGCTTGAGCGACTGTTCGATTTCGGGGGGAAGTTGCGCCTGCAGGAGGCGATTGAGCGCGGACTCGTCGCGCGTCCGCAGCTGGTCGAAGGGAAGTTGATGACGGTTCAGGAACCGTGCCGCCGCCCCGTCCACGATCGTGGCCGTGGCTCTCGGATAGATGAGCGGCATCGGCACGCCAAAATGTTCGTACACGCCGCGAAGCTGGCCGAGGTAGGCAAGCTCGCTGGGACCCGCGACGTAACAGATCGTGGGAAAGAGCGTGTCCTGCACGATGGGCCTGAGCAGAACGTTCGGGCTGAAACATCCCGGGTCCGTCTTCGCCTCCCGCGTGAGCGCGTCGAGCGTGACGGGCGTGTCGCCGATGAAAAATCGATCGCCGTCGCGCTTGATCGGCTGACGTGCGCCGTTCAGGTGAAACAGCGAGACGCTGCCGGGTTGCGGGACGACTTGCGGTTGATGTCCCCGGGCGGCGAGCTGCTCGCCCGCTGAGGCCGCGAGAGCGGCGGTTCGTCCCGGCGATTCCAGCTCGCGCGCGAACACTGGTGCCGCCAGGCGCTTCGCCGCCGGATCGGTCGATTCGAACACGACCAGACCGTGCTCGCCGAGCGCGGTCTCGATCCAGGTCGCAAACGCTTCCGCCATTCCGGCGCCCGGCCGGTATGCGGCACGAATGCGCGCATTCACCCACGCCGTGAAGTCCGTCGGCGCGAGCACATGCGCGAGCTCGTCAATCGTCTGTTCGATGCGCGCGTCGAGCTTCAGGTTCGCGATGGGCAGCTCGCCGGCCCCTTCCAAGTCCTCGAGCCTGATGGTCTTTGGTTGAAATTCGGAGTCAAGAACGGTGCAGCTCCGCACCTCGTCCCAGTCGTGATCTTCCGCGTCCACCCAGAACACCGGGACGACGGGGACGCCGTGCTCTGCCGAGGCGCGCTCCGCGAGCTGCAGAGCGGTGACCGCCTTGAGGAGTGTGAAGAGTGGCCCCCCGAACGCGCCCGCCTGCTGTCCCGTGGCGACGACGACGGCGAGAGGATCGGCGAGACGGGCGGCCGCCTGTCGTGCCTGCGCCGGCGCACCGCGCCGGTCCTGTTGGGCGTGAATGATTGCGGCAATTCCGGCCGCGTCGCGAGGGTGCGCCTGCGACCGCGAAATGGCGTGGGCCCACGCCCCCTTCGACGCGGGGTCGCCAGCGTAGAGCGGCGCGATGTTCTGGAAATTGAACGCGTAATCCCCAAGCAGCGGACGCATCCATTCGAGCGACCGGACGTCGATGCCGACAGCACTGGACTCGTCTGCGGCGGCGTGCGCGGCAGGCGAGCCTGGCGATTCTGGAGCGGTTGGCTCGGCTGACACCGCCCCGTACTCTGTCAAAGTTGGAAAATAAGTCAAGAACACCGCCCGCTGCGTTACGACGCGCGGGGGACCGGGAAGGATCCCATCGATGGGGCGCGCCGATCGCGCGCAAGGAGAATCGCGTGATCTGTGTTACATTTTTTTGTCCCACCCGGAATGACCAGAGACGACCCGGCTGCCTTCGCTCCACCTCCCGCGTTCGGACCGTTCCGGGTCCTGCATCAAATCGGTATTGGTGCGCTGGGTCCGGTGTTTCGCACGTACGAGCCGACCCGCGACCGTCTGGTCGCCGTGAAGGTGTTCCGGCTCGACGTCACCCCTGAGCAGGCCCGGTCGCTTGCCGACGAGCTGGGGCGCGCCGCGGATGCCAGCCTCTTTCATCCCTCGATCGTCGAGCCGATCGCCGCCGGGGTCGAAGGCACGGTCGCCTACCGCGCTGAAGAATACGTAGCCGCCGAGTCGCTCGACGTCGCGATCCGTCACTACGCGCCGGCCGATCTCGACAAGGCCCTGCCGTTCCTCGCACAGCTGGCGGGCGCCATCGATTTCGCGCGGACCGCCGGCGTGGGGCATGGCGCCCTGCACCTGCGTGACGTCTTCGTCACCCCCGATGAAGCGCGTGCCAGCGGATTCGGCATCGTCGAAGCCCTCGAGCGCATCGGGCTCCGCGCCCCCGTGCGGCGGCCGTACAGCGCGCCCGAGCGCGTCGCGGGCGCTGCCTGGAGCACGCCCGCCGATGTGTTCTCGCTTGCCGCGATCGCGTACGAGATGTTGACCGGACGGCGTCCTTCCGGCACCGGGGAGCAGATCGCGGCGCTGTCAGGAGAGAACGTCGGCCCGAACGGCCCCGCGATCCGCGCCGTCCTGTCGCGCGCAATGGATGATGATCCGGCGCGCAGATACGCGACGGCGCTGGCATTCGCGTCCGCGCTCGAAGGGGCCGCTCGTGGTGCCGGCGAGCGCTTTGGCGTTGCACCGGTGGGTGGGCCGGCGAATCCTGAAGCAAACGCCTTGAACGAGGATACGCTCCGCACCGATGCGCGTGATGAGACGAGAGAGAGAATAGAAGACGACGACATCGCGATTGAACGCGACGAGGATTCCGCGCACGACGCGTTGCGTCAGGACGACACCGACGAAGCTCCCGGCCTCTTCGACGACGCCGAGGACGAGTCGCTTGCAGATCGTGCGCTCGACGAACCAGTAGCCGCCTTCGCCGGCTCGTCGCCGTGGGATGGCGATGAGGGCGCCGCCGGGGCGCGCCATGCGCCGTTGTCTTTGCGGGATGACGCCGCCGCGCCGACGCCGGAAAGTCCGCGCCCGGCGATGCTGCCCCTGGCCGTCACGCTGGTGCTCGGCCTGCTGTTGGGTTTTGCCGCCGGATACTCGGTGGGTGGACGCGAGAGCGTGCCGCCGCCATCGGCAGCAGCGCCGCCGCCATCTGCTCCCGCTCAGCCACCGGCGCCGGGCCGCGCATGGAGCGAGCAGACGGTCGCACCACCGACAGCGGGCACGCCGCAACCGTCCGCGGAAGTGCCGCCCGTTCCCGGCGACGGACCCGCCGCGCCGGGTGCTCCGCTTTCACCGCCCCGGCCGACAACGGGAAAACTTGTCGTGCGATCGTCGCCGTCAGGCGCCGCCGTCACCGTGAACGGAAAATGGCGTGGCCGGACGCCGCTGAACCTTGACGCGCTGCAATTCGGACCGTATGCCGTGCGTATCGTGCGAAGCGGTTTCATGACCGTGCAGGAGGATG
>JANNHC010000160.1:0-14136 GCA_031404215.1 Acidobacteriota bacterium | reverse complement strand
AGCTTCAGTGACGGCCGAACGATCGGCTGGACGACGGTGTCTGCGGCGGCGGCCGCGTCCATTTCCGCCTCGAGCCGTGCCGCCGCTGTCAGCGCAAACTGCGCTTCCGCGATGAGTTCGGCCTCTGCCTGTGCGGCGAGGGCGGCCTCCGACGCAGCAGCCATGGCGGCCTCGGCTTCCGCGGCCAGCGCCGCTTCGGCCTCGGCGGCGAGTGCTGCTTCCTTCACGGCGAACGCCGCCTCTGCCTCCGCCAGCATGGCAGCCTGCCTGGCGGCAAGCGCTGCTTCCGCCTCAGCGACCAGCAGGGCCTCTTTCGCGGCGAGCGCGCGCCGGGCTTCGGCCGCCAGCACAGCCTCGCGTTCGGCCAAGGCACGCGCCGCTTCGGCGACCAGCTCGGCTTGTCGTTCGGACAAGGCACGTTCCGCTTCCACGATCGCAGCCGCTTCCCTGGAAGCCAGGGCACGTTCCGCTTCGGCGAGTGCGGCCTCGCGGGCGGCGAGCGCCGTGCGAGTGTCGGCCACCATTGCGGCTTCCCGCTCGGCCAGCGCCCGTTCCGCCTCCGCAACGAGGGCCGCTTCTTTCGCCGCGAGTACAGCCTCGGCCTGAGCCGACAGTTCGGCCTCCCGCTGGGCAAGCGTCGTCTCGGTTCTCTCGGTGATGGCCGAATGCCGGATCGCGAACTGCGCCTCCACGCTGGAGACGAGCGCCGCTTCTCTTGCGGCCAGGGCCGCCTCGGCATGGGCGAGCAGTTCCGCTTCCTTCTGTGCGAGCGCGGCTTCGGCTTGGGCCACGAGCGCCGCTCGTGTCTCCGCGAGCGCAACCTCGGCCTGAAAGGCCAGCGCCGCCTGCGTCTCCGCCAGCACTCCCTCGGCCTGTGCGGCCAGCGCGGCCTGCTTCTCGGCAAGCGCCGCCTCGGTTTGAGCAGCGAGCGCCGCCTGCCGTTCCGCTAACGCCGCCCCGGCCTGTGCCGCCAGTGCGGCCTCCTTCTCGGCGAGGGCCGCTTCCTTCTCGGCGAACATGGCCTCAGCCCGAGCGATCAAGGCCGCCTCCCGTTCGGCAACCGCCTTTTCGGCCTGCGCGGTCAAGGCTTCGTGCCTCTCCGCAAGCGATGCCGCGGTCTGCGCCGCCAGGGACGATTCCTTCTCGGCAAATTCCACGTCGGCCCGGGCGGTCAGCGCCGCCTCTCTTTCGGCCACGGCGGCAGCGGCCTGATCGACCAGGGCCGCGTGCTTCTCCGCAAGGGCCACTTCGGCCTGGGCCGCGAGGGCTGCTTCCTTCTCTGCGAGCGCGGCCTCGGCCTGCGCAGCCAGTGCCGCCTGCCGTTCGGCCACGACGGCCTCGGCCCGCGCTGCCAGCACGGCCTCGCGCTCGGCCGCGGCCCTCTCGGCCTGCGCAACCAGCGCCGCTTGCCTTTCGGCGAGTGCTGCCTCGGCCCGGGCCGCCAGGGCCGCTTCCTTCCCGGCAAGGGCCGCTTCGGCTTCGGAGGTGAGCGCAGCGACCTTGGCGGCAAGCGCCGCATCCGCCTGGGAAGAGAGCGCTGCCGCTTTCGCGGCAAGAATGGCCTCGGCCTCAGAGACCAGTGCGGCCTGTTTCTCTACGAGCGCCGCTTCGGCGACGGCGAGGGCGGCCGTCCTCGCGGCAAGCGCTTCCTCAGCCGCGGCGCTTCTCGCGATGTCTGCCTGGACGGTCGCGGCAGACCGCGGTGGCGGCGCGGTTTCCACGACGGCATCTGAACCTGCCTGGCGAGTGCCCAGGGTGTCCAGAGCGGCGACCGGCGCCCACTGATCCGACCCGGCCTGGCTCGCGGAACTGGCCGCGACAACGGCCGGCGCTGTCGCAGCCGCTGGAGCCGGACCTGCAACCGCGGATGCTAACGCCGAGGCTGCGGGCTCTTCGCCCACCGGTACGGGCGGAGCCACGATCTGTGCGGCTTCGGTGCGCCGTCTCACCTCGACCCACACGTCGTCGCCGCCGCGAGCAGCGGTCACGATGAAGCGTTGGCCCGATCCGCCGGGCGCATCGACTTCTTCCTCGATCGCTCCGAGTTCGTCGAGCGCGCGTCGCTGTTCCGATGAAAGAATCTGGCCGAGCATTTCGAAGACGGCATCGCCGGTCAAGGGACGTGAAGACAGCTCGACCTGGCCCCAGGCAAGCGGGCCGCGAAAGCGATTGATCGACTTCGAATTCAACACGACGTACGGCTTCTCGCCCACGTGCATGACGAGGGCTTCGCCGTCCAGGCGAACAATCGCGTCGAGAAGCGAGTCGAGTAGTGTCACGAGTCGTTTAACTTTTCGGCTCCGGCAGAGGCGCCCATTAGGCGGATCGACGCGTAATGGTGCCAGCCTCGTACACACGCACCAGCTCTATAAGTTTATAGCCTCGGCTCTGATATGGCTGAAGGATTCGCTGTGTCCGTAAATACTGCAGCATGCCATCGTCCGAATAGTCGGACATTCCGATGTCCGCGACAGTCGCCAGCGCCCGCTCGAGCCCGCCAAGCGTCATCAACTTTTCCTCGATGACACGAGAAATCGGGATCAAGCCGAACCTTCTGATGCGAACCCTGCGCGGGGCTGCGCTGAATTGCACGAAAAGTTCGTTGCTGATGAAACTGAACCCGGAATCGGCACGCGATGCGGGTGCGTCTTCCACCTTCAGCGCCTCAACTCCTGGCAGCGCCGCGATCTCGTCGAGGAGCCGCCTGGTGAAATCCCCGTCGCCCGACCAGCCGGATGTGTCCACGGTCATCGATGTGCGTGATGAATCGCCATCAGTCCGCCAAGCACGGGGAGGTACTCGCTGCGCGAAAACCCGGCGCGGCGAATCATGTCATTGACCTCGATCGCTCCGGGATAACGCCGAATCGACTCCGGGATGTACCGGTAGGTATCAGGATCGCGATGCAGGAGGAAGCCCAGCGCGGATCCCACCCCGGTGAGATACGCCAGGTAGACACCGCGCACCACCGGATTCGAAGGGCGGTTGAAATCGAGCGACAGGAGCACGCCGTCACGCTTCAGGACGCGACGCATCTCCGCAATGGCGAGTGGAAGGTCCGGGACGTTGCGAAGACCGTACCCGGTCGTGATGACGTCGAATGATTCCCGCGCGAAGGGCAACGCCAGCATGTCGCCCGTGACGAACCGTGCAGCGTTACTTTTTGCGCCGGCGAGCTGCACCATGCGGTGGGTGATGTCGAGACCTACCACCCGCGCGCCACGCCCCGCGAGCGCAAAGGCAATGTCTCCGGTGCCACAGGCCAGGTCGAGCGCGCGCATGCCGGGGCGCGCGCCGGAGAGCGCCGCAAGCCGTGCTTTCCAACGGCGATCCTGTCCGCACGAGAGCAGGCGGGTAATGAGGTCGTATCGTTCGGCGATTGTCGAGAACAGCCGGCGAACGTAGCGGCTCTTGCTGTCGGGCGCAGCAAGCGCAGCGCGCAGGCGCGAAGTCATTCAAGACCCGTGCATCATCCCGGCCGGAAGATCCGATGGACGAGACGTCGGTGCCATCTCGTTGGCGCAGGTCCCGTCGGTCCTGGCTTCGGTGACCTTGCCGCTCCACAGTCCGCTGACCAGATCCAGACAGGCTTCGAGTTCGGCGACGAGCTCAGTATTTGGAATGGTCCATTTCGTCGAAGGCATGAGCGTCAGCGTGATTCGATCGTCCCAGATTTGATAGTGAAGGCCGAAGCAATTCACGTACGGCAGCCGGATGCCGGGGCGGCCCATGACCGGCACTTCGAGGAAGGTATCGGGGTATGACAGGGCGATGTCGGTCGGCGGAGGCAGTTCCTGGAGCTCGAGGGCCCTCAACAGCTTGAAGGTGCGGCGGATTACCAACTCCACGTACCTGCGGCGCATGCCTTTGTGAACGGTCCGGAACAAATGGAGCGCCCTCGCGACAGAGATGTTCGATCGGGCCTGCCGGTACTGCTTCCGCTGGGACTCCATTGCCGCCTGTAGCAGCGGCCGAAGGCGCACGGCGTTGTGATCGGGCAGCGCCAGCGCGTGCACAAGTTCTTCCATCTCCGGTGTGCTGACGGCGGCGAGCGCCACATTCTGAGAGCGATACTTTGACTGCGTCACGAACTGCCGAATCCGCGCGAAACGTCCCGTGAGCCGATACACAGCCAGTTGCACCGCGATCGCAAATGTTGGAACGGGCTCGAGGCCGGCCGACGCGAGGGAGAGTCGGCCGTGGCCGGTGACCTCAAAGGTGGCTTGCTGGGTATCGAGCACTCGATTCAGATCGGCCTGCGCGCGATCGAAAAATGGCTGACCGAGATTCCAGCGAGCCTCTTCAATGCCCGCCAACCCCGATACGTGATCCAAGGGTGAAGGTCCAGCCCAGGCAAGTGACCGTCGATGAATTTCCGCGGCCGCCCGCACCATCGTGTTCCCGCCGAGACCGGCGTTGAAATCACAAATCACGCACGCCCTCGCATTCGCAAATATCACCAGCTGCAGGCTTGCGTGGAACCAGCGATTTGCGCAATTGCGGCTGTGCGCGACAAGCGCCGCCTCCGCATGAGAGTTGGGCGCGTGCTCGAGATCGAGGCAGAGCGTCACAAACGTATTCCTGACGGCCTCGTAAGATCGCGCGTTCGATGGGTCCTCGAGGGCAGCGGATAGGTGCTCCGCCTGTAACTCGAGCGACACGGAGGATAAGGCGCCAAGGGCGCCAGGTGGGTTCTCGAGCTCCTCGACGGCGGCGCGGTCCCAGACAGCCTTCAGCGTGTCGGCGACGACAGGAACCGACGCTGACGCGGCGTGTTGATCAAAGTGGACAACGTAGGACTTTCCGCGTGCGAGGACGAGGACGTCGGACAGGGTGCCGGTTTTCGACAGCCGGAAGGTGCCTCCATCGAGGACAAGACTCGAACCAAAGAGATTCAGGTATTGCCGCATCTCGAGGGCCTGCCCATTGTGCACGTCAGGGGGAAACTGCCCCGCCCGAATCGTCGAATGGATCTCCCAGCACGCCTTGAGCATGGTGGCCGCCCGGACGAACGGGTCGCGCATGGAAGGCGCATCGACAAGGGCCATCGTCGCGGCGACCGTCGGACCAATGCCGCCAATCTGATTCACGCTTTCCAGAACCTGGTCGAGGCGTTCCGGGAGCCTCTTGTGGAATCGCGTGTATCCGGAGGCGAGAAATGCGGCCCGAACGAGGGACCGGGCCAGCGGGACGTCTGAGACAAATAATGACTTGAGGGCGTCGGGGTCATCGAGCGTCTGCAGGGGCATCTGCGGAGGCTTCGGGCTGTGGGGAAACTCTTCGAAGAACGCCTGGCTCCGCGCGGGTGGGTGCGGCCGATTCTTCAGCCGATCGTTCATCAGGCCATTTGACTATCACATCCCCCCTGGGAAAGCGATGCGCATTGGATTCGCGGCGGCGCCGGCCCGCCCGAGGGGTCATTCAATGCGTATGATCCCCCGCATCATTTCCCCATGAGGCGTGCAGGAGTACGTCGCGTCTTCAGGCGTGACTGGCGCGGTGAATTCGACCGCGGCTTCGCCGGTGTAGTCAGTGAGAGCGGTACTCCTCTTCCATGAGGGGACGGCAAAATCATGCGACATCCCCGGATCCCGGTTGCTGAGACGGATCCGCACTCGCTCACCGCGACGAGCGTACAGCGTCGGGTTCGGATCGTCGTGCCCTTCCAGGTAGAACGTCATGTTGCGCACGACCAGGTGAATCTCCCGCACATCGTCTGCATTGGACGCCACGACCCGCGGGAGGATCGCGGCGACCCCAATGATTGCCGCGATACCGGCAGTCCAGGCAAACCGTGATTTCGTTCGTGACATGGTCATCCGACCAGGAGGCCCGTTGCGTACATGATGAAGAAGCCCCCGAAAAAGCCCGCGGCAATGGACGCCGTCGCAAAGCGGACGAGCACCGGCTGCGAACCGGCCATCTGGCGCGCCACCTGATAAATCACCTGGGCGATCGCCCCGGCACCGAGACCGAGACAGAGCACCGCCACCACGGGTGAATACACGAGACCGCCGAGCCAGGCGCCTGCAATCGTCGGCACGCCACCGATCGCTCCGAGGCGCGCAAGCGTGAGCAGCGACGGCCGCTCCCTGGCCAGTGGCGCCACGATCGCCAGGCCTTCGGTCGTGTTGTGGAGCGTGAACCCGATGATGAGCAGCGTCCCCAGCGCCGCCTCGCCGAGCGCAAACGCCGCCCCGATGGCCAGCCCTTCGCCCAGGTTGTGCAGACCGATCCCGACCGCCACGAGCAGCGCCACGACGCTTCCCGGCGTCGTCGCGGCCGCGCTCTTCGCGCGGCGGCGCTTCAACCAGCCACCGACGAGCTCGAGGGCGAGCCACGAGCCGGCGGCTGCCGACATGAACAGCGCCAGCCCCTGATACGACGACGGGAGAGACGGCAGCGCATCGAGTCCCTCTTCGACGGTGTCGATGAGGAGGAAGGCGAGCAGACCCAGCGTGAGCGCCAGCAGAACATCGAGGCCCGTCGGCCCGATGCGCGAGGCGAGGGGAAACCACAACAGGCCCAACGCAACCGGGATGACGCCGACATACAGACCGATCAAGGCGAACGTCAGGAAATAACGCGCGTCCGGCCGCGGTGACGCGATGGCCACCGGGATGGCATGCTCGAATGCGGTGCCGGTTGACGTGAGGATCTTGATCAGGTGCGCTTCACCCTCGACCCAGGGGTAGGGGATCGTCATCACCGTTCGTCCCAGATGCTTCAGGACCGCGCCGTTCGACAGGCTGAACGCCCAATACGCGTCGTCCACGGTGACTTGCGCGATAGTGACCGGGTCTGGGCCATCGTTGAGCACAGACAGGACGATGCGCGCCGGACCGAGTTGCGCACGATCGATTGAGAGCCGCTCGACCGGTGGGACCTCGCCGCCGCGAAGCGAGTCGCCCGGGCTCGTCTTCACGATCACGGCGACCAGCGCCGCGAGCAGCGCCAACGGCACCAGGGCCGCAATCCACAGGCGCGGGGCCGACCAGGTGGTGTCAGGTGTCACGACGGACCCCCACGGCTTCGAACATGCCCATCCACCCAAGCTCGGCAAACTCGCTCTGGTGCGCATGAAACATGAACTGCCCCGGATAGCGAAAACGCGTTTCGAGAATGGCGCGCTCGCCCTGGCAGAGCATGATGGTGTCGGTCGTTTCAGAGGCCGCGAGGGACGTCCCCGTGCGGAACACGTCGAAGAACATGCCGTGCAGGTGCAGGCTGTTGATCAGATCGAACTCGGTGAGGTTCACGACGAACATCCGCGTCAGGCGTCCCACTTCGACGCGAATCGGCTCGTGCATGAAGTGGTGCGCGATCGTGTTGACCGCGTAGACCTCGTTGTCGGCGTCGAAGTTCGTATCGAACCCGTTCATCACCATGATGAGCTCGTCGGCAGCAGGTCGCGGCCGCTCGCGAGGATCGATGATGAAGACTCCGTACAGACCCTTGTGGATGTGCCGTTTGAGCGGAGCGGCGTGACAGTGGTACAGGTGCATCCCGAACGGTTCGGCGTCGAACTCGTAGACGAACCGCCCGCCCGGCTGAACCTCGTGGGCCGGCAGCGAGCCGTCCATGTCCGGAGGGTGCCAGCCGTGGACGTGAATCGTGTGCGGATGGGAGCCCTGGTTCAGGAACGTGACCCGTACGCGATCGCCCTCCGTGGCGCGCAGCGTAGGCCCCGGTACCTGGCCGTTGTATGTCCACGCCGGAAAAAAGATGCCCGGCGCGATCTCGATCTCCCGATCAACCGCTACGAGCTCGTACTCGCGCAGCAGCGATCCGTCGGACCGGGCCGTCTCGTGGTAGTACTTCCCGCGCCGATCCTCCGGGAGGTCGGAGAAATTCCACGCGCGCAGAAAAGTCGTCGGGTTGAAGACGGTCGACGTGACGCGACCCACCGCCCCCATGGCATGGACGGCGGGATCGCCGGCCGCGTGTGCTCCGTGGCCGGTGGCCGGCTGCTGCCGAGACGCCAGTCCGGTCGCGCTCGCGGCGGTGGTCAGGCCGGCAAGCTGCAACAACGAACGGCGCGAGATGTTTTGCATTTTATCAGTCTTCAGTGTTAATTTTGATTACTCAAATTACACAATATGACTAGTCTAAGTCAAGTATGGCTCATTCTCAAACGGTAGAAAATTACCTGAAAACCATCTTCCAGGCCCAACTTGGGCTGGAAAATACTGCCGGGCTTGTGCCGATGGGGCAGTTGGCCACGGCCCTGGGTGTGGTTCCGGGCACCGCCACCACGATGGTCAAGGCGCTGGCGGATTCGGGGCTCGCCCACTACGAGCCTTACGTCGGCGTCCGTCTTTCGGCCGCGGGCGAAAAGCTGGCCGCGCTGGTGCTGCGCCGGCACCGGCTGATTGAGCTGTTCCTCGTGAAAGTCATGGGGATGAGCTGGACTGAAGTCCACGACGAAGCGGAAAACCTCGAGCACGCCGTGTCCGACCGTCTGATCGACCGAATCGACGAAATGCTCGGACGGCCTGCCGTTGACCCGCACGGCGATCCCATTCCGGATCCTGAAGGCACCGTTCCAATGCCCGAGTACGACAACCTCCTGACGTGTCCGCTCGATGCGCCTGTTACGATCTCGCGCGTCAGCGATCAGGACCGCGCGTTTCTACAGTTCGCCGAACGTCACGACCTCCGGCCTGGTGACGTCGTCCGAGTCGAAGAACGCAGCGTCGCGGGCGACAGCGTGCAGCTTCGCGGCCGCAACGAGCGCCGGGTCACCATCGGCGCGCGCGCCGCCTCGAAGGTGCTCGTGCAGGTCGTGCGGACGATTGTGATCCTTCTGATGGCCTCTGGCGGCGCTCTCGCACAAACACCGGCCGCGGCGCGCCAGTCGAGCGACGAGCCGTTCAGGATTACCGACAACTCATTCCTGGTGGAGGAGGCCTTCAACCAGGAGGCCGGCATCTTCCAGAACATCTTCGGGGTCATGCGGATTCAGGGCACCTGGGCGGCGTCCTTCACGCAGGAATGGCCCGTCGTCTCGCAGTCGCACCAGTTCTCGTACACGCTCACGCTGCTCGACGACGGCGTGCAGGGCGGCGTGGGCGACTCGCTGCTGAACTATCGTTATCAGGCCATGCTCGAAGGGCCTGGCCGCCCGGCGTTCTCTCCGCGGGTCAGCTTGGTTCTCCCGTCCGGGGATGCGGCCAAGGGCCTCGGGAATGGGTCGCCGGGCCTGCAGGTGAACCTGCCGTTCAGCAAGCAGACCGGCAACTGGTACTGGCATTGGAACGGCGGAATGACGTGGCTCCCGCGCGCCGAAGCCACATTCCAGCGCGGCGATCTTGCCGTCGCTCGTCAAGACAGGGTCGTCTCGCCCTTCCTCTCGGGCAGCGGCATTTATCGCCTTCGGCCGATGTTTCACCTCATGCTGGAGTCGGTCCTCTCGTTTGACGAATCGCTGGCCGAGTCGGGGACCAGCCGGGACACGACGTTCACGCTGTCGCCCGGACTCCGTGGAGGCTGGAACATCGGAGACAAGCAGGCGATCGTGGGCTTCGCGCTGCCCGTGTCCTGGAGCGACACGGCCAGCGCCGGGGCGTTCTTCTATTTTTCGTACGAGCTGCCGTTCGTAAGAAACTAGATCGCGCTCGCGGGATTGATTGGCGATTCGGGATTGATTAGGGATTAGGGATTCGGGATCAGGGATTCGGGATTGATTAGGGATTAGGGATGCGGGATTAGGGATTGTCATGTATCTGGTGACCAAGCGCATCGACTTTTGCTACGGCCATCGGCTGCTCGATTACGACGGTGTCTGCAAGCATCCCCACGGCCACAACGCGGTGGTCGAAGTGGAGGTGCGGACGGATCGGCTCGACAACCGCAACATGGTCGCCGATTTTTCGGATATCAAGCGCGTGGTCAAGGGCTGGATCGATCGCGAGCTCGATCACAAAATGATCCTCCGGCAGGACGACCCGCTCGTGGAGCCGCTTCGTCAGCTCGGGGAGCCTATGTATCTTCTCGAGAGCAATCCCACCGTCGAGCGCATCGCGCGGCTGATTTTCGACAAAGGACGCGAGCAGGGCATCGACATCGTCAACATCCGGGTCTGGGAAACGCCGACCTCCTTCGCCTCGTACAACGGCGAGCCGTAGATCGCTCGTCCACCGGCGAATGCCAACGTGAATTCGGCGACCTGAGCCCTGAATGCCCAGTCACCCCATCGCGGTTCTCTTTTCGGCGGGTCTCGACAGCGCCGTGCTTCTCGCGCACGCGGCGGATGAGAACGCGGCCACGGCCGTGCAACCCGTTTACGTCCGCGCCGGTCTGGCGTGGGAGGGCGAAGAGCGCACGATGGCGGAGCGGCTGCTGGGCTCCGCCGCTTACGCCGGCCGCATGTTGCCTCTCGTCACGCTCAGCGTTGACATGCGCGACGTGTATCCGCCGATGCACTGGGCCGTCCGCGGAGAGCCGCCCGCCTACGACACGCCAGACGAAGATGTGTATCTCGAAGGGCGCAACGTCGTGCTGCTTTCGAAGACGTCAGTGTTCATGGCACGGGCCGGCATCTCACGCGTCATGATCGGCCCGCTCGCGGGAAACCCCTTTCCTGACGCGACCCGTACGTTCTTCGACGCCATGGAAATTGCGCTGTCGATTGGCCTGGCCGCGGCCATCACTATCGAAGCGCCCTTTGCGGACATGGACAAATCCGGCGTGATCCGCCTGGGACGCGCGTTGGGCGTGCCGCTGGAGCTGACACTCTCGTGCATGCGGCCGCGCGAGGGCCTTCACTGTGGCCGTTGCAGCAAGTGCCGGGAGAGAATCGATGCATTCGAGAAGGCTGGCGTCGGCGATCCCACGCGCTACGCCTGATACAGACGCGATTCGCTTCAAGATGGCACTGGCGCCGACGGCAGGATTCGCCACGCCTCTTACAGTCCCCTCAGTCTAATCGCCCCGTCTCCGGTCCGGATTCGGAGCTGCCGCCCACCGGCGCCCATACGCCCACGCACCGTCCGCCGGTCTCTCTCGCCGGATCCGCTCGACGCGAGGTCGAGATCGTTTCGAATCGCGCCGTCCCCCGTATGCGCGTCGAGCTCCGCCGCAAAGTCCGTCGGCAGATATAGCGACACGCCGCCGTCGCCGGTCGTAATGTTCCAGTCCTCGGACATCGTGGTGCCGGCTTGCGCCCTGTAGACGATCGAGCCGTCGCCGGTGTGCAGGCGCACGCCCGCCAGCTTTCCGGACACGTTGACGCTTCCGTCCCCGGTGTCGAGCGCAAGACGTCCCTCCGCGCCATCAACCGTCACCGATCCGTCGCCCGTATTGAACGACAATTCGCCGGCGACGTCGTTGGCACGAATGCTTCCGTCGCCCGTGTGCAGATCAATTCGGCCATTGACGTGTTCCACCGCGATCGAGCCGTCTCCACTTCGGGCCCGTACATCGGCGCGCTTCGGGAGCCAGACCACGAGTCGGGCCGTCGGCGACAGCCGAACCCCGATCACGAATGTCGTGCTTCGCGGCCGCTGGACCTCGACCTCGATCGTATCGCCGTTCTGCGACGTCTTGACCTCGAGCGCATCAATCGCTTCACGCGTCGGGCCGCGCTTCTCGATCTCGACCAGCACCTCGGGCTTGTCCCAGGACTGGATCTGGATGGAGCCGTCGAACGTGGTCACGTGGACGGCCGGGATGCCCTGGACCGCGAACCGCCTTTCGTCGCGCGCCACCTGGCTTTGAGAATCCAGCGTCACGCAGCCGCCCGAAAGGCAGGCCAAAATCAGGGCGGCTCCGCCGATGGTCAGGGACTTCATGCAGGGATAGACGGAAAAGGGCTCTACGGGGTTCTACTGGGATCTGCGGTAGACCAGGACGCCCCCGATGAAGGTGTGAGTCACCTCGAGGGCGCGGTTCAAGACGACGAGGTCGGCGTGCGCGCCGGCGGTGATGGTTCCGGTATCTGTGAGCCCGAGCGCTCTGGCGGGGGTGGCGGCGCAGATTGTCGCGGCGTCAACGAGGCCCACGCCCATCGTGGTAACGAGCCTCGCGAACGCTTGACCCATCGTCAGCACGCTGCCGGCAATGGTGCCATCGTCGAGCGACGCGATGTCGCCGACCGTGATCGCTCGACCGCCGATGGTCGTGCGGGTGCCGCGCGGAAGGCCGGACCCGGCGGTGCCGTCGGTAATCGCCATGATGTGCGACGAGTGTTTCGCGGCGAGCGCCAGGCGGACCATCGCGGGGTGGACGTGCACGCCGTCGCACACCACTTCGGCGGTGATGGCTTCGTGGTCGAGCACGGCGGCGGCCAGGCCCGGGTGTCGGTGATGGAGCGGCGTCATTCTGTTGAAAAGATGCGTCGCCTGCCGGGCGCCCGCGTCGATTCCGGCGACGGCCTGTTCGTAGGTGGCCCCGGAATGCCCGAGCGAGACGTGATGGCCGTGCGCGACAAGGTCGCGAATGAGATCGAGCGCACCGTCGAGCTCCGGCGCCACGGTGACGATGCCGACCTCGGCTCTCGACGCGGAAATCTCGGCCAGTATCTCCGCGCCGGTAAATTCCCCTTCGCTCGTGCCTCCCGGCAGGCGCAGGCACTCGAGCGGCTGCGCGCCCTTGAATTCCGGGTTGATGAAGTTGCTCTCGAGGTGCGCGGGCAGCACGCGCGCGCCGCTGTTTGTACCCGCACCACGCGCATTCCGCACGGCCGTGAGCAGCCGGCGAAGCACGCCCGGAGCGCATGCTATCGACGTCGGGCAGAAGGCGGTCACCCCGAATCGCGGAAGCCGCTCCGCCATGATGCGGATCGCATGCTCGCTGTCGAGTGAGTCGGTTCCCTCCACGCCGTGCACGTGGACATCGACGAACCCCGGCAGGACGAGATGACCGGCAAGGTCGAAACGAGCGTCCGCGCCGCCGGCCGCGCGTGCGCCGCCGGTGACTTGCACGATGCGGTCGCCGTCGAGCACGAGGGTGCCCGCGCCGATCACGCGGTCGGGAAGGACGATGTCCGCGCCAGAGAGGACGATCATGCGCGGGCGAGCGCCGCGAACCGCGCCGCGCCGATGGCCACGCCGTCGTCGGCAAACGGAGAAACGGCGAACCGGACCTGATCGGCCATGGTCGGCGGAACGCGACGAATGTAGTCGTGGCGGACGGCGTCAAACAGCAGGTCGGCCGCCACGGCGGCGTCCCCGCTGAGCACGATGACGTCGGGATCGATGCACGCGGCCAGGTTGGCGAGTGCCATGCCGATGTACTTGGCCGTCTCCCGGACGACCGATATCGACACGCCGTCCCCGGCGCGCGCGCCGTCGAAGACGTGCGCGGCCGTGATGGACTCCAGATCGCCGGCGCGCTCCAGCACCGCCGAGGGATCGCCGGCCTGGATGCGCCAGGAGAGACGGCGCGCGATCCCGTCGCTGCTCACCTCGGCGGCAAGACTGCCGAACTTCCGATAGTCCTGGCGCTCGACCGGATTCAGCGCGAGCCATGCTGCCGACCCGGCGAGCCCGTGCGCGCCGGACCATGGCCGGCCGTCGAGCAGAATACCGGCGAAGACGCGATCGCCAACCTTGAGACACACGGCATGCCGGGCGCCGCGAGCCGCGCCGATCCAGACCTCCGCGGTGACAGCGGCGATCCCCGGCGTGCACGAGACCGCCGGCGGCCCGCCCTTTATAGACGCCGGCGCCGCGGCCTTCCCCGTCTGGTGTTCGATCGACACGCCGAACGCGTCGATCGCCAGGCCGGCTGCAAGCTCCCCCGCGATGGCCCCCGCGTTCGATGTCGCTCCATCGACCCGGGCGCGCCGCACGACCGTGCCGTCACCGTCCACCACCACGCCGATGACGCGTCGATCCGAGATGTCGAGACCGAGCAAGTGCATCAGGGTAGTTCGTCCAGTTGCCAGTGAAGCTTTCGGCCTTCGAGCGGTAGCGGTCCGGCCCCCGCCACGCGAAATAACTTCCGATCCGCCTTCTTCAGTAGCGATCGCAGCCTCGGCTCGTCGGGGGCCCAGAACACGATGACTCCCGCGCCTTCAGCCGGCGGAAAAATGCGGTCGTCGATGTAGTCGCGGTCGAGCGTGACGATGGTGCGGCCCAATTGGCGGGCCATGCGGTAATGTTCGATGTCGCGCGCGCGCCGCAGGTCGTCGTG
>JANNHC010000159.1:0-9749 GCA_031404215.1 Acidobacteriota bacterium | reverse complement strand
GACCTTGCTCGCTTCGCGGCGTTGACCCGCATCGGGTAGACGTTTCAAGCCCGCAGCAGCCCTTCAGGGGGCTGGCTGGGGCAGGGCCGAAGCCCCGCGCGACGGCGTTTTGGCAACCAGTTCTACGCAACTGAAAGGTTCACACAGTTTGGATACCGTGACTCCCCCGACGATTCCCGAGCGGTTGAAACGGCTGCCCGAGGTGGCGAGCGACTTGTGGTGGACGTGGAACCCGCAGGCCCGTGAGGTGTTCCGGAAGCTCGATTACCCGTTGTGGCGGCAGACCGCGCACAACCCCGTGTTGATGTTGAAGCTCGTCTCTGAGGAGATGCTGACACTGGCGGCGGCAGACGAGCGATACCTGCTCGTCTACGATGCGGCCGTGGACGCCCTCGACGCGGCGCGCAGCGCGCGGGATACGTGGTGGCAGGACCGCCATCCAGACGCCGCGGGGCCGATCGCCTACTTCTCGGCGGAGTTCGCGCTGCACCAGTCGCTCCCGATTTACGCGGGCGGGCTCGGCGTGCTCGCGGGCGATCATTGCAAGGAAGCCAGCGACCTCGGCATCCCGCTCATCGGCGTGGGGTTCATGTATCCGCAGGGGTACTTCCACCAGACGATCTCGGCCGAAGGGTGGCAGGAGGAGGTGTACGAAAAGCTGTCATGGGAGCACGCGCCGATCGAACGCGCCACCACGCCCGAAGGCAAACCGTGCATCGTTGCGGTGCCGCTCGGTAACCGCAGCGTCCTCGTCTCGGTGTGGCGCGTGCGGCTTGGACGCGTGAAACTCTTTCTGCTCGACACGGACCTCCCGGAAAACGCGCCGTGGGATCGCGAGCTGTCGGCTCGGCTGTACGGCGGCGACCGCGAAACGCGTGTCCAGCAGGAAATCATTCTCGGGATCGGTGGCGTGCGCGCGCTGAAGGCCATGGGCGCGGCGCCGGCGGTGTGGCACCTGAACGAGGGACACGCCGCGTTCGTCGTGCTGCAGCGGATCCGCGACCTCATCGAGCACGGCGAGTCGTTCGATTCGGCGCTCCAGGAAGTGCGGAACACCACCCTCTTCACCACCCACACGCCGGTGCCGGCCGGACACGATGCCTTTCCCTTCCACCTCGTGGAAACGCATCTCGCCAACGCCTGGGGCACACTCGGCGAGTACCGGGACGCGTTCATGGCGCTTGGCCACTACGACAACGGCAGCGGCCCCCTGTTCAACATGACCGCGCTCGCACTGCGCACGGCGGGCTCGACCAACGCCGTCAGCCAGTTGCACGGGAAAGTCACGCGCGAGATGTGGGGACCGATCTGGCCGGGTGTCCCGGACGACCAGAGGCCGGTCCGCGCGATCACGAACGGCGTCCACGTGCCGACGTGGCTCTCGTCGGAGATGACTCGGCTGCTCGACGATCACCTGGATCCGGGTTGGCGCGACCGGCACGACGATCCGTCGGTCTGGAGCCGGATTCTCGACATACCAGACGAAGAACTCTGGGCCGCCCGCCAGTCGCTCCGGACGTACCTGTTCGCGTTCATCCGCGAGCGCGCGCGTTCCCGCTGGAAGGAAGAACACGTCAGTGCGGCACGGGTCGTGGCGGCCGGCACGCTGCTCGACCCCAGCGCGTTGACGATCGGCTTCGCGCGCCGGTTCACCGGATACAAGCGGCCGGAACTGATCTTCTACAACCGGGAACGGCTCCTCGGCATCCTGAACGCGGCGCGGCGGCCCGTGCAAATCGTCTTTGCCGGCAAGTCGCATCCGGCCGACGAGACGGGGAAGCATCACCTGCAGCAGGTCTATCGCCGGGCGACCGATCCGATGTTTGCCGGCCGGGTCGCCTTCGTGGACGACTACGACCTCCACGTCGCGCATTTCCTCGTGCAGGGCTGCGATGTGTGGATGAACAACCCCCGCAAACCACTCGAGGCGAGCGGCACGAGCGGCATGAAGGCCTCCATCAATGGCGTGCCGCACCTGAGCATCGGCGACGGCTGGTGGGCCGAAGGCTATACCGGGCACAACGGATGGCTCATCGAAGGCCAGTCGCAGAGCGCGGAACACGACGCCGTGGACGCCGCCGACGCCGAGGCGCTCTATCGGTTACTCGAACAAGAGGTCGTGCCGACTTTCTACGATCGCGACGCGCACGGCATTCCGCGACGCTGGCTGACGTTCGTGCGGCAGGCGATCATGTCGGTGACCCCGCGCTTCAGCGCGCGCCGTATGGTGAAGCAGTACGCGGAAGAGATGTACGGGCCGGTCGTCCGGCGGCGCACGCCGCAAAACGTCTGATTCGGGCTTCGCGACTCGCGACTCGCGGCTGGCACCCGGAACCGGCAGTTTGCGGGTGCAGGCCGCGATCACGAACGGGCGCAGGCCGCGATCATCAACCGCCGTCGCGGGCCGCGTCACACGGTCCGACCCTCTGTAGCGCAGGGCTTTAGCCCTGCCGTCAGGCGCCCCGCGTAGTACAATCGCGCTCATGTCCCGGAAAACAGTCGTCCAGGCGCGCTGCGCCCTGTGCGGCGCCAAAGAAGTGTCCGAGCCCCGCGGTGAAGAGCGTTACTGTCGCGACTGCTGGGACAAGAAGATCGCGGTCGAAGAGATCGTGGCGCGCGAGTTCGCGCTCAAGCGCTACATCCGTGCCCACAGCGCGGAAAAATACCTCATCTACCACTCGACCGTGAAGCGGCCGTGCGGCCAGCTGATCGTCGTGGACGACGGCTACGACCTGTTCCTGACGATGCTGCTCTATCCGTCGTTCGCGTGGGAGGAGCCCGCCTACCACCTCGAAGGAGATCCGGAAGGGCGGACGTTCGCCGAAATTCTCGTGGATGTCGTCGCGGCCGAGGTCATCGAGCCTTGGGGCGGCGGCAAGTGGCACCTCGAAATCTTCCGGTCGTCAAGTCCCGAAGCCGAGGACTGGAACGGAGAGATGTAGAAGCCTATAATCGGGACGGTTACCCGCTACCTCTGGAGGTGGTCATGAAACGCTTCGCGTTCGCGTCCTCCGCACTGCTCGTCCTCGCCCTCGCCGCTCCATCCGCTTTCGCACAAGGCAAACCGGCTCAGACCCCGGCGGTCAAGGCGACGCCGACGGCCGGGCAGGCCCCGGCGGCGCCGGCACGGTTCGTCAAGACCGTCAAAGGCATCGCCACGATTGAATTGATTCGCACACCGTCCAGAAAGATCGGCGGCGAGATGGTGACGTTGCTGAAGATCAGGAACACCTCGCCCCTGGCCATCTCGCTCCTGAAGGTGGACGAATACTGGTACGACAAGAAGAACAAGGTGGTGACCGGTGATACTCAGGCCCATCGCAAGCCATTTCTGGCTGGCGAGATCATCGAGATCACGATGAAGGCCCCGCTCAAGCCCGACCTGTACGCGAGCAATTACATGTTCTCGCACGCCGGGGGGGAAATCAAATTGAAGACCGTGAAGAAATTCGAGTAAGGGCCCCCACCACCGGCAGTCTGACCTCGAGTCGCGGCCTTCCGCGAGTCGAGGTCAGATCGCTCTCGAAGGTCGCGCCGCGAGCCGCGCGGCGTAGCGCCCCGCGACCGGCATCTCCCATCGCACGCCGGTGAACGCCTTCACCAGGCAGACAGCCCACGCCACAATCAACACGACCAGCACGACTTCCGAGAACCGGTACATCACCGTGAACACGAACGGCGAGAGCAGCAGCGTGACAAACGACAGCACGAGCGTCGCTGCGCACAGCAGCCCCAAACCGCCCAGCCCGACGATCGATTGCCACGCATGAAAGCGCACGTAGCCGTTCGCACGCTCGACGAGCAGGATCAGAATTCCTGAAAACGGACCCGCCAGGTAGGCGAGCGCGGCGGCGAGATTCGGCTCCAGGCCCGTCGAAGAGGGCGCATTGGCCGAAAAGGCCTGAGGCCGGCTGGAAGTGGGCGCCTGCGAACTCGGGCGCGCATCAGCCGGACTGGGCGCTTCCACGGCATCGATGAAGCGGACGTCTCCGTCGTGCCGCGGCAGCCGCACGATGTGAAATGGCGACACCATCACCTGAGCCGCAAGCATGCCGGGAGCAGGAGCCCTTTCGGTGACCACAACCACCAGCGCGGAACCCTGGACCTCGGTCCGCGCGATTTCGATCTCGTAACCGGGGGCCGGTCGCTCGCCTGCGAATGCCGCGGCCACGCTGTGCGTGGTGAAGTCGATCGCGGGCGCTGGCACGTCCGGTCCGGCATGCTCTGCCCACAGCGCCAGCCACGCGGGTTCGTCGTGAACGACGGTCCGCCGGGCAGCCACGATGCCGCTGCCGTCCCCCCTGGCGATGGTCGCGATCGATGGCGTCATCGAACGCGGAACTCGACTTCCCGCGCGGCGCTGCCCCCGTTGGCGAGCAGCGTCCGGCCTTCGATGCGCAGAACGTACCGCCCGGGCGCGAACTCTGACAACGCCACCTCGCGGGTGTAGCCGTAGGCCCCCTTCTTGCCCAGGAGTTCGTCACTCGATCGCTCGTCAGACGCCGTGAACACCACCCGCCCATCGTCGGTGAGGACGCTGCACGTGATGGTGACACGGTGGCGCGCCGACGTCTGGTTGTCGTAGACCTCCGCGAAGAGTGCCAGCGTGTCGTTCCGGGAAAAATCACGGATCGCCGTCGGCGCGGCGGGAAGGACATCCTTCAGCTGCTCATCCGGATTCGCCGTGGGCACCCGGCCTGCCGACACAGACGTCATCGTGATGCCGCTCAGCAGCAGCGGCGCCTTCGAAAAATCCGGCACGTCGAGCGCCTGGGTGACCGATCCGACGCCGCCTCCGTTCGTTTCCTTCGCGGCCACGCGAATCTGGTAGCGTCCGGGAGGGAGCGTGAGACGGCGAATGATCCGGAATCCGTTGGCGGTGACCGCCCGGTGGCTGGACGCGCCCAGGCGCAGCGGTACCAACGTCCGGCCGCCGTCCTGCATCTTCCCTGCGGCATCGACCGCCATGATGTGGAGCTCGAGGTTCTCGTTGAAGGTGCCGTTCTGTTCGGTGAATTTCAACCGCGCAGGATCGAATTCGATCACGACTGCCACGGACGCTTTGCCTCCAGGGCCGGCAAACGGCGCCGCAAACGTGGTCAGGCCCAGGCCGGTCGCAGGAATCGGGCTCGCGAGCGCCTCGCGGATTTCCGGAGGCACCTTTGCCTCTGCCGCGGGCGGGGCCGCAGCCCGTCCCTTGGGCGCCGTGTACCCGTCGCGCGACTGGACGCGCACGCCCGGCCGCGTGACGCGTACCTGGACTTTGCGGAACCTGCCGTCGCGCTTGTCGTTCGACGGGTAATACCCGAGCACGTAGTAACTGCTGTTGTCCCGGACGATACGTTCGAACGACGCGTTCAGGTCGTTCTGATTCACGACGGCGAAGCCGCCCGTTTCGTTCGATAGCACGCGCAGGCTGTCGTGCGCGCGGCGGACCTCGTTCTGGAGGCTGGTGTTCGGAGACGGGAACGTGGGGTCGTCTGGCAGCGCGCCGATCTCGATGACGTCGTCGAGGCCCGCACCGAGACCGCGCGCATCCACTCCGTAGAAACTGACGTCGGCGCGATTGGCAGCCGCAATCGCCTCCCGCATGGTGTCGCGGAGCATGGACGCATCGGGACTCGTGAACGGGTTGTCCACGTCGTAGTCGAGGCCCTCGCCGAACCAGACGACGGCCTTGCGGCGGCCGCGGACGTTCGCGAGGAAGTCTGCGACGTTCCGCAAGGCGAGCAACGTGTTCCGCGCCTTGAACCCGCGTTCCGCCTGGCTGCCATCGCGGGGCGTCTGCCCGATGGCGCGCTGGCTGTAGTAGCTGTCAATCGTCGAGAACGTGGCCGAGGGCAGCTTCGTGCCGGCGAACTTGTCGACGGCCGCGAGCAGCCGGGATCGGCTCGTGGTGAATTCCTGCCCCCTCTCGGCTCCACTTCCCGTATAGACGACCGCCGCAAGATCGTTGGCGCCGATGAAGCGGCGAATGAACTGGCGCGCGGCCGCCCTTACGTGCATCGACCGCCGGAAATCTGTCTGCAGGTCGTCGAGCAGGAGGACGAAGACACGGCCGTTGAACTCGCCGAGATTCGACTGCACGTCCGGTTCGATGGGGACGCCCTTGAAGAGCGGTGGATCCTGCCGCTCGACCGGAAGATCAACGCGTGAAAACACCGTGATGGTCTGCGCTATGCCCTCTTCGAGCACGTGGAAGTCCGCTTTCGTGAGATCGCCGACGAACGCGCCCTGAGCGTCGGTGACGCGGGCGTCAATCTCCACGTAATTGACTTCGACCTTGAACGTCGGAGGAGTCTGCGCCGGATTCGGAGCGGGCGGCTGCGGCGACTGGCCGGGGAGCGGCACGGCGGCGAGCCCGACAAGCACGGCGAGAACCAGGAGTTTGTCACGCATACAGTCTCTGGTTTCGATTATACGGGCGTCGTGTTTACAAACTTCACAACTATACGAAAGGTTTCGTCGTCCAATCGAAGAGGGGCGGCTTGTATACTGAACAGATGGCGTTGCCGATACCCGCAGTACAGCAGGCGCTGAAGCAGGATGGCCTGGACGGCTGGCTGCTGTACGACTTTCACGGCTCGAACTCCATCGCGACACGGCTGACCGACCTGGCGACGTCTACGAAGATGGCGACCCGGCGGTGGTTCTACCTCGTGCCGGCCAACGGGACGCCACGGGGTCTCGTGCACGCGATCGAGCGTCACAATCTCGACGGGCTCCCTGGCGACAAGCGCTCATACGCGGGTCGCGAGCAGCTCGCGGCCGGGCTGAAGGACCTGCTCCGCGGGATGAAGCGCGTCGCGATGGAGTATTCACCGAAAAACGCCATCCCCTATGTCTCGCGGGTTGACGCCGGTACGGTCGAGGCGGTTCGTGAGCTCGGCGTCGAGGTGGTGTCCTCGGGCGATCTGGTTCAGCGGTTCGAGGCGATTTGGTCGAGTGAGGCCCTGGCGACACACCGGGTGGCCTCTGAGGGGCTCTACCGGATCAAGGACCGCGCGTTTGAGCTGATCCGATCGCGGGCCGGACGTGGCGTGAGTCTGGATGAGTTCGAGGTGCAACAGGCCATGGTCGGGTGGTTCGCCGAGGAGGGTTTGATCAGCGACTCGTCGCCCTGCGTGGCGGCCCAGGAGAACGCGGGCAATCCGCACTATCAGCCGACCGCCGAGGTCCGCCGGGCGATCGGAACGAACGAGATGGTGCTGCTCGACCTCTGGGGCAAGCTGCCGCAGCCCGGCGCGGTCTTTGCTGACATCACGTGGATGGGGTTTACCGGCTCTGCTGTGCCGGAGCCGTACGTCAGGGCCTTCGGTGCCGCCCGCGACGGCCGCAACGCCGGGGTCGAGCTGGTGAAATGCGCCGTCCGGGAAGGACGCGACCTGCGCGGTTACGAGGTGGACCGCGCCACGCGAGACGTGATCGAGCGCGCCGGATTCGGCCCGCAGTTCATTCATCGCACCGGCCACAGCCTGGGCCAGGAAGTGCACGGCAACGGCGTCCACATGGACGACTACGAGACGCACGACGACCGGCGCCTCATTCCCGGCACGGGGTTCACGATCGAACCGGGGATCTATACCGAGGAATTCGGCGTCCGTACCGAGGTCAACATGTTCGTCGGGGAGCGGGACGCGGAAGTGACCGGACCGATGCAGGACGCGATCGTCACGCTGGCATGACGTAACCGAACATTCGAAACCCCTGACGTATTACCGATAACCCTGAACGTGCAACCGATAAGCCGAACCTGACGTAACAGCGAATAACGAAAACCCGAACACCGATCAGTCATTTACGAACACCTTCGGAGAGTCAACAATGTCAACCCGCAAGACTACGCTCTTTTATGCCGTGCTCATCGCGGTCGCGTCGCTCGCGGTCGGGATGGTCATCGCCTCGCGCCTCGATCTGACGCCGGCTTCGTCGGCGCAGATGGTGGCGATGCCGGCAATGAACAGCACGCCGCTCGGCGGCCCGATCGACGCCTCCACATTCCGCAATATCGCCAAGTCGCAGATACCCACGGTCGTCAACATCCGCACGGAATCGCGCCAGCGCACCCAGGACCTGACCGAGTTCTTCGGCGGCCAGGGGGGGGATGATTTCCTGCGACGCTTCTTCGGCGGTCAGGGAAATGCGCCGCCGCAGCAGAGGCCGCGCCGGCGTCCGCAGTCGCCGCAGGGCCAGTTGAGCGAAGGCGCCGGCACGGGGTTCGTCATCGACAAGGCGGGCTACATCCTGACCAACAGCCACGTGATTGAAGGGGCCGACAAGATCACGGTGGCCTTCGTCGGCGCGTCACGCAACGAGGAGTATCCGGCGAAGGTGGTCGGCAAGGACCCGCTGACCGACAGCGCGCTGCTCCAGCTGACGGAGATGCCCGCAACTCCCCTGCAGGAAGCGAAGTTCGGGGACTCGTCGCAGATGCAGCAGGGAGACTGGGTCGTGGCGATCGGCAACCCGTTCGCGCTCGGCCACACGGTCACGGTCGGCGTGATTTCGGCGCTGGATCGCCCCTTCGGCGGCACGGCCACGCGCCAGCAGCCGATGCTGCAGACCGACGCCGCCATCAACCCCGGAAACTCCGGCGGGCCGCTCCTCAACATCCGCGGCGAGGTCGTCGGCATGAATACCGCGATCTATACCGACGCGCAGCGATCGGCCAATATCGGGATTGGCTTCGCGACGCCCATCAACACGATTCGCGAACTGCTGCCGCAACTCCGTTCCGGCAGGATTTCGCGCGGCGTGATCGGCGTGTCGATCAGCAGGGATCCGATTACCAAGGACATGGCGCAGGAGTTCGGCCTGCCGAATGCCGGCGGGGCGCTCGTGTCGTCGGTGACTGACAACAAGCCGGCAGCGAAGGCGGGCATCCAGCGTGGGGACGTGATCGTCGAGTACAACGGCCGCCCGGTCACCGACAGCGACTCGCTCGTGTCGTTGGTCGTCGCGACCAAGCCCGGAACAACCGTGCCGGTCACGATTTACCGGGACAACCAGCGCAAGACGCTCAGCATTACACCGGACGAACTCGATCTGGAAGCCGAGGCGAATGGCGGACGGTCCACGCGTCCCGACAGCGCCGAACGCGAGGCCCCCACGCCAACCGACTTCGGCATGCATCTCGAGGGCATCACCCCCGAGGTGGCGCGCCAGCTCGAGTTGCCGCGCGGGCGCGGCGGCGCGATTGTCGCGGACGTCGATCGCGGCAGCGTCGCGTCGAACGCGGGCGTGCAGCCGAACGACGTGATCCTCGAAGTGAACCGGCAGCCGGTGGCCAACGTCACCCAGGTCACGCGCGCGCTGCAGAACGCCACGGCCGGACGGCCGGTGTTCCTCGTGGTGTGGCGCGAGGGCCAGGAGTTCTTTGTCACGATGACGAAGAGATAGAGGGCTCAGGGAGGATTACAATCGTCATGTTGGCCGGCGGGTTGACGCATTCGGCCGGAAAGCGCTGGATGTCTTCCAGCATCACCATCTTCTTGCCGGCGTCCCAGCGGGTACGGCCGATCGCGGTTTCCTGGATCGCCTGGTTGCCGTCACCCAGCGCCATGCGGATGGTGCCTGCCGGCGATTCCCAGGTGCTGCCCTTCAGGGCCGCCGCCAGCTGCTCGGGTGTCGGCTTCTTGCCGCCGTTGGCGGCCATCGCCTTTTCCGCCGCCTGCTTCAGGCCGAGCATCGCCTGCACCATGCGGTAGGGCGCCTGCACCGGGTAGACGCCGTAGGCCTTCTGGTACAGG
>JANNHC010000158.1:0-9099 GCA_031404215.1 Acidobacteriota bacterium | reverse complement strand
CCATGTTCCATCGCACGGCGCAGCCACGCGCGCGCGAAACTCCAGTCTCGCATCACCGTGACGGGCGCAATCTGGAGGAGGCCGGCTATCTCCTCGACGGTAAGGCCTGCAAAGTAGCGGAGCTCGACGACGCGAGCTTTGCGCGGAGCCTCTTTGGCCAGCCGCGACAGTGCATCATCCAATGCGACGATGTCAGGCGACGGCTCCGGGCCAACGACGGCGACGTCGTCCAGCGAAACGTGGGGGGCGCCGCCGCCCCGCTTGGCGTAGCCGCGCGAGCGCGCGTAATCGACGAGAATACGGCGCATGATTTGAGCCGAGACGGCGAAAAAGTGGGAACGATTATTCCAATTCGCCCGCTGCTGATCGACGAGACGCAAGTACGCTTCGCCGATGAGCGCGGTGGTTTGCAAGGTATGATTCGCGCGTTCCCCTCGCATCTGGCGATGCGCTACGCGGCGGAGCTCGTCATGGACGAGCTCGATGAGGCGATCGAGGGCTGCCATTTCCCCGCCCTGCCAGCGATGCAGGAGGGTGGTAACGTCCGGAGGATCGCGCTCCGCCATGGGGTAGAAGGTAACCCCAGCGACACTATCACGAGCAAGGTAAACTCCGGCCAATTTCTCTCCGCAGCGAGACCGCGTCATTTCGGCTCGATTCGGAGACGGTGGGACCTGTCCTTTACGCGCCCTTCAACTCTTCTGTACAAAGCCGTCCCTGAGATAGCCATGCCGTCGGGGATCCGGCATTCCAGATCGCGACGAGCAGGGCGACGGCGCACAGGATAGTCACGTACCAGAAAAATGATTCCTCACGCCCGACCGACTTGAACCAGAGTGCGACGTATTCGGCAGTGCCTCCGAATAGCGCGTTTCCGATGGCATAGGAAAGGCCGACGTCAAGCGCCCGCACGTCCGCCGGGAACAACTCCGCCTTCACCAACCCACTGATCGACGTATAGAAGCTGACCCCTGCGAGCGCGGCCAGCACCAGCCCGAAGGCTGCATAGGGGCTCGTCACGTGTCCAAGCGCGCGCCAAGCACAGTAAGAAGGGATCGTTTGTAGCGCCATACCCCACGCAGAGTACCCGCGCTTTCGGCCTGCTGCGTCTGGGCGGACGTGGTCTCGACAGAGGTGACCGCCACGTCGCTGCGGTCGAAGCGGCGGAAACGCCGGGACGCCCGCGTGGTGCCGCAACTCCGCGTCTTGCTCGACGGTAACTCTGCGTTACACCCGTCAGCAGCCGTTGCCTGCTGTCAGAGCGGCGCGTCTCGCGTGTTGAACGGGTTGCGCGGTTCCTGCGGTTGACGGGGGACAGCGTTAGGTTCGGGTCTCCGAGCCATTCCGCCCCTCCCATTCCGGCCGAGATCCTTTGTCCTCAGCGGCTTCCGCAAGCAGCAGGTGATGCGGCATGCGCGGCAGACGCTTTGCCTTAGTCGAAGACGGCCGCGGCGCGGGATTTCAAACAGAGTGGCCCGACCTCTCACTTTGACAAGACCGGCGCCGCGGGCCGCTCACCATTCAGCGTATGGAGGACAGCATGCGTCGATTCACGTTCGCGCTCGTGTTGGTCGTGGCGACCCTCGTCGCCGGTTCACCGGTCGCCTGGGCCCAGGCAGCCCAGGCAGCCCAGGCAGCAACGACCGGAAGCAGCGCGAAGGCGCGCGCGACCGCCGCCAACTCCGTCAATCTCAACTCGGCATCAGCCACGCAACTGCAGACACTGCCGGGGGTCGGCGCCCGCGCTGCCCAGCGCATCGTGGACTACCGGCAGAAGAACGGCGGCTTCAAGAAGATCGAGGATCTGATGAACGTCAAGGGCATCGGCGAAAAGAGCTTCCTCAAACTGAAGCCGCTCATCACGGTCAGTGGCGACAAGGCCGATCGCGCGGGCAGCCAGAACTAGAACTCGTCGGCCGTGCGGGACGGCCGGTAATCCGACACATTCGAGACAGCCATGCCCCGCGCAAGAAAAGGATTCACGCTCGTGGAAGTGTTGTTCACCACCGCGCTGATCACAGTGATCGCCGGCATCGCCCTTCCGATGGGCGCAGACGTGCTCGACGAGCTTCGCACAGGCGCCGCGGCGCGCTACCTGGCGGCCCGGATCGCCTACAGCCGGATGGACGCCGTCAATCGCTCGCGGTCAGTGGCCCTGCGTTTTGAATCGTCCACGCCCGACTATCAGTTCTCGTCGTACGTGGACGGCAACGGCAACGGTGTGCGCACGGCCGAAATCCGGTCGGGCGTCGATCCGCCGGTCGGCGTAGCCAGGCAACTCTGGCACGACTTCAATGGGGTGCATTTCGGCCTCGGAAGCGACGTGCCTGATGCCGACGGCGCCCGAAGCGCGAACACAGACGGCGTACGCATCGGCACGGCCAGGATTTTAACGATGAGCCAGGACGGCACGGCGACATCGGGAACGTTGTATTTGCAAGGGCGCCGGGCGCAGTACGCGGTGCGTGTGTTGGGCGCGACTGGTCGCACACGAGTTCTGAAGTTCGAGCCCGGGTCACGCACATGGGTGAGCCGTTGACGGATCGTCGGGCAGACCCGCGCTTCCCCCTGCCGGACGCGGCCGATGCCCGCTCCACCCTCCGCCCCGGCTGCGTCGTCTTGGTGGTGGACGTGAGTGCGGGCGGCGCCTTGGTGGAGGCCGGTCGTCCCATGAGGCCAGGAGCCCGGGTGCATTTGCAGATCGTGACGACCGAGCGAACGCTGGCGGTCGGGGCGCGTGTGCTGCGGTGCGCGGTGTGGATGCTGGACCCTCTGGACGGCGTCACCTATCGAGGCGCGTTGCAGTTTGAAGACCGGTGCGACTCGCTGTGGGAACACGGGACCCCGGCCGGGTCGCAGGTTCCCGGGTTGTCGAGACCAGACAGCCGCCGCGGCGGGAATGCGATTCCCGCCGGCGGGGCGCTATTCGAGATTCGTCAGCACGGGAGCATGAAATGACGCCAGTTTTGCGCGACAGCAGGTTGGCATCGCGCTTGGTTAAGGGTTCCGGTCACCATTTTCAAGGAGACTCTGTGGCACTCTCGTCCGGCTCGCCTTCGTCCGCATCCGCCGGCCCTCCAAAGCGCTGCGCGACGGCCGTCCTGTTGGAGGCGTTGACCATGGGGCTGTCCGCGGTGCGAGAGCCGAGGCTGGTCCGGGAGCGATTTGAGGAGGACCTCCGTGCGCTCGTGCGTGCCAAGTCGGTCACGTTTCGACAGGACGGAGAAGACAGCCAACGCCCGAACGTGGTGTCGTACGAGCTTCCAGGATCCCCGGTCGAGGGGCGCTCCCGGCTCGAAGCGGTCTTCGATCCGGCCCGCGCCGTGGACGACCGGGCGCGGCAGATGCTGGCGGCCGGGGCACAGGTCGCGGGGTTACTCCTTGAAATCGAACGCGCGCACGGCCGATGGCCGCTGGCCTGCGCGCGCAGCCGCAGCGACGGTGCGGCGCCGCTCATCGGATCCAGCCTGCCGATACGCGTCGTGCGCGATCGGATTGAACGAGTGGCCGCGACAGATTTTACGGTCCTGATAGAAGGAGAGTCCGGCACCGGGAAGGAACTCGTGGCGAGACAGATCCACGAGTTGAGCCGGCGGCGAAAGTTTCCCTTCGTCGCCGTCAACTGCGCCGCCATCGTCGAGACGCTGCTCGAGGCGGAGCTGTTCGGGATCGAAGAGCGGACGGCAACGGGAGTGCGCGGGCGCCGGGGCAAGTTCGAGCATGCGAATGAGGGCACGTTGTTTCTCGACGAAGTGTCCGACCTGTCCTCCGCAGCGCAGGCGAAGCTGCTGCGTGCGATTCAGGATCTCTCCGTCGAGCGAGTAGGTGGATGCGGAGCACGTCGCGTCGACACACGCATCATCGTCGCGTCCAACCGCCCGCTGGCAGACCTCGTCGATCAGGGACGGTTCCGTCTCGACTTGTACTACAGGCTCAACGGCGTGGACGTTCAGGTCCCGCCCCTGCGCCACCGCCGCGAAGACGTGATCGAGCTGGCGCGGTACTTCCTCGAGCGGCACCGGACGTTCAGGTCGCTGTCCCTGTCTCCGGCCGCCGCCGACGCGCTGCTTGCCTACGACTGGCCCGGCAACGTCCGGGAACTCGAACGGGTGATCGAGCGAGCCGTGGCACTTGCGGGCGGACCACTTCTGGAACTCGACGACCTTCCCCCGGCGCTGTTTGGCCCGTACGGCGACGTTCTTCTTCCTGCTCTTCGCGACCGAGAGACGATGAGAGCGTGGGGAAGTCGCTACGCACGACTGGTGCTCGAACGGTGCAGTAATAACAAGCGGCAGGCCTGCCGGCAGCTGGGCATTTCGTATCACACGCTCCAGGGGTACCTGCGTGTCCGCCCGGAGAAGGCGAACGCACGGCCGACCGGGTAGCGTGGAGCAAGCCGGCGAGCCCTCCGGCTGTTTCTGTCATTGGCGAAGGCAGCGCGGCACAACGCCGCGGAGGACGCGCGCCAGACACGTCGATCCTTCGGGAATAGGGAGGACACCATGCGACGGTGGATCTTGCTCGGAATCCTGGCAATCGCGGCAATCCCCGCGACGGCCCTGCCGACGTACGCCGGCTGCACGACGGAGCTCGCCGACTGTTACCAGCGGGCGGCGAACATCGACAGCTTCTGGTACCGCTGGGCGGCAGGCCTCGACTGTGAGCTCGATTTCGTCGAGTGCACGCGCGTCAAGCTGATCGGCGGCTGACAACACAACGTGCGCGGCCGGGGATCGACACGGTCTCCGGTCGCGCGACTCACACGAGAGGACACGTGATGCCGCGCTTCTTAATTCGCTCGGTCGTGCTCTCCGCCGCCCTCACGATGTGTGGGTGCGCTCGGCACGCCGATTCCGCCGTCTCCTGGGCCGTCAGGTTCGGCCCCGTGCTCGGCAACGAGCTCATTGTCGGGCACGTGGTCGCCGAACGAACGGCGTGGCTCGCGACGGGCGGGAACGCTCTGGTGCGCATCGATCTCGATGCCGCACATCACACGCGGGTGTCCCTGCACCCGCTGAGCCAGGACGAGCACGTCTGGGGCCTGGCTTCCACGGGCGCCGGGGATATGTGGACGCTCGCCGGGCGAGGAACACTGGCGCAGCTCAATGAGGATGGGGTGGTCGTTCGGCGGATCCCACTCGATGAGCCACACGTCGGGCTCTTCAGCGCAGGACGCGAGTTGGTCTTCCAGGTGATGGATTTCAAGCCGCCGGCGTTTGCGCTTGCCGCGGGTCCTCCCGGAGGTGCGACTCGCCGGCCGTGGAGCAGCATGCAGACCCGCAACCTACCCTTCAATCGCGGCGCGGTGGCTGCCCTCAACCTTGTGTCGTGCGGGACTACGGCCGGAGCGTTGACTCCATGCTGGTTCCCCGACCAGGCCTCACTCACGTTGTCCGATCGCTCCGGTGCGTCGCGCGATATCGCGCTCGAGGGATTGCCCGTCGTGGCTCCGGAAGTCCTGCTGGCGGCCGACAACCCCCGCCGGCCGATTCGCGACGCCTTTGTTACCAAGAGTCACGCGGTGTGGGTTCTTGGATCCGGAGAGGCGCCTGCCGGAGGCGATTCGACGAGGCCGGGCGGGTGGGTGCTGGCAAAGTACGACATCGAGGGGCGGCTGTTTCGCAGAGCACGGTTGCCCGAGCCGGCCCGCATCGTGTTAGGCGCCACAGACGACGAGTGTGTGTTGCTGGCGTGGGATGGCCGTGTCGTGGAGGTGCGATTGTGATTCGCGTGTCGTGCCTGCGCTTCCTTCTCGTGGTGTCGCCACCGCCGACGTGGATGGGTGTGGCCTTCATCGCGAGCGTTCTGCTTGGCGCGCTCACTCTCTGGCTGAATCCGCGAGACGTGGATTCAGCACTCGGGAGCGTCCTTCTGCTCCAGATGTTCTCCGCGTCCGGCGGGTTCGCAGGGCCGGCATCTCGCGGGTACTTCGACTCGATTCTCGTGACCGGCCGGTCGCGGCGCCGTATCGCGATGGGGAGCCTTGCGGCGTCCACGCTGCCCGGTATCGTCGCGTGGATTGTCGTGTTGATGTGTGCCGCGATCGTCGGGCGCGGAGCAGCGGCGGCCGCGTTCCATCGTCAGGTCGCTCTCGTCCTCGTTTCCACGATCGCCTGGGCGGGCGGGCTGGCGTTGCCGCGAATGGCGGCCGGCGGACTGTGGGCGTTCGTGCTTGTGGCGGCCGCTCTTTCGCGCAGTGGCGTCGGTGAGTACCTGGCCGTCGTGCAATCCCCGCCGGTCGATCCGTCGCACGCGTTCGCGTCCGCGGCCGCTTTCGCGGTCTGTCCGTATCTGCTGCTCGGCGACTTCGCGGCGGCGAAGAGCATGGTGGTCATGGGCGCAGATTTGCTCCTCGCCTCGACCGTGACCTGGGCAGGCTTTCGATACATTGCCCGGCGCGAGTACAGCCTGGTGGAGCCAGCATGAGCACTCTCTTGTCTGTGAGTGGCATCGCCAAGAAATACGATGGCAAGCGAGTGCTGTCGGGCGTCACGTTTTCTGCGGGTCAGGGTGAAGCGATCGGCGTGATCGGTCCGAACGGCGCGGGGAAAACAACGCTGCTACGGATTGTCATGGGGCTGCTGCGTGCAGACGCAGGCTGGGTGCGGCTCGACGGAGAGCCGGTGGCCTCAGCGCTGTCCCGGGTCAGGGCCGCTTACTTCGCGGGGGAGTCCACCTTGCCTCCCACGGTGCGGGTCCGGACGTGGAGACGCTTGTTCCACGATGCCGACGACTTCGGAGAGAACCGCCCGTTCCGTCTGCTCTCTCGCGGAACGCGACAGCTGTTTGGTCTGAGGACGCTCCTCTCGGTGAGCGGTATCCGCATGCTCGTGCTCGACGAGCCGTGGGAGGGGCTCGACCCCGACGCGTCTCGCTGGCTCACAGAGGCGATGCGAGCCAGACGCGACGCCGGCGTCACCATCGCCGTCTCATCCCATCGGCTTCACGATCTGGCCGGGGTATGCGACCGCTATGTGTTTCTGAATCGTGGGATCGCAACAGTCGTGACTGCCGACGCGGTCGCCCAGAACGGGATGGTGACCGGAGATTCGCTGCTTGCGGCCTTCGACGCCGTCAGGGGCCGGGCGCGATGAGATGCACGATGCTCGTGCTCTTGCTGCTTGCGCCGCGACACGGTGAAGGCGTTCCATTGCAGGAATCGCTGCCCCTGACGATCGCAGAAGGCCCTTCGCGGGCTTTCTGGATCGGAGGAACCACCGCGGTCACCCTGCAACTGGACAACGGTATCCCCTCCGCGCTCGAAGTCATCCGGCTTGTTCGTGCGGCGGCAGACCGCCCTTGGCAGGTTGCGGAAACTGTTCGTGTCAAGGCTTCGGACGGCAATCCGATGCTCCAGGGTCCGCCTGGCGTCGAGACGCTCCTGCTGATTCGGGGCGCAGGACATCCGGGCTACATCCTGGACGGCCCCTTCCGCTGGCCCTCTCAGCCCGCAACGTACGTCATCCATCCCCGGTGGCGGAAGACGATTCGGGGCCGGTCGAGCGGAGCCCACACGTCCCTCACGTGGCTCGAAAAAGACGATGGCGTCGCGTCTCGGGGCGATGTGTACCTGGGTGGACGGCACGAACTGGGAGTGTGTCGGTGTCCCCTTGAACGCCACAGGCGTTGTCTATACGGTTGCCCCGGGTGAAGTGACGTGCAGCATCCCGTCCGGCGTGCTCTCGCACTCCGGTATCGAGACGACGAGGAATCGCATCGGTGCCTGGGGTCGATTGGTTGTCGTGGAGGCGGGCGGCGCGACGTTGTCGAAGGAAGGGATTCGCATCAGCGCAAAGCGTGCGTTCGTTTCACGGTCCCGACCATCCGCGGCACGATTGGAGGTCATACCAGACCCTCGCATCCACATTGATTCCATCGGTGACGGCGTCGCCTGGGTCTCCGGCAACGAGGTACCAGGCGATGGGTGGGTGGAGGTTGGGGCAAGCGATAGAGCGCCAACGCGAGTGGAGGTCCGGGAGCTTGCGGAGGTTCCGCCCGATCTGCCACTGCGCTTGCAGCTGCAACCGGCCGTCACGGTATCCGGAAGGGTCACCACGGCCATGAGTAAGGCGGCAGCCGGGGCTGTCGTAACACTGTACAGGCGCGCGCGGGGCGATCCTGGGCGCGAGCGCAACCCGCGGCGGATCGTTGTCGCGGAAGTGTCCGCCGATGCCGATGGGGCGTTTCATTTCGACGACCTGGCAGTCGAGCCTTATGAAGCCGTCGCGATGCATCCGGCCTTTGGACGAGGCGTCCGGCAGTTCTCGCCGGATGGGAGAGACGTCGATATCGCGTTGCGGTCGCCCGCCCAGGTCGTGGGCCGCGTGTTGAAGGACGGAGTCCCGGCGAGCGGCGTGCGTGTCGCGGTCGTTCCGGACCTGGTGCAATTTGCCGCAGCCGCCGACATCACCGAAGTGCGAGGCGGTGAGGCGAACACCGACGAGGACGGGCGCTTTGCGGTGTCTCTGGCCTCACGCGGGTCGAGCGACCTGCGAATCGGCGACGAGCGCACCGGCCTCAAGCGTGTTCCGCTCGGTCCGTCGGAGAACCAAGCCGGCGTCATCGACATCGGGACCGTCGAGCTGAACACGGCCGCGACCGTCACGCTGGTCCTCGAAGACGGGAGGGCCTGCGACATCCTGCTTACGGGACCGGCGGGGCGGACGGGGATGACAGTCGTGCGCAGTGCGCGCATCGGACCGGCGATGTCCCAGGCCGTTGTGCCTGAACCGGGCCGCTGGCAGGTTGTTGCCGCGTGCGGCGCCAGGGAACGCCCCGTGCTGCCCGCGTGGATCGAGGTCTCACCCTCGGCGCGCGACATCACTGTCCGGCTGTCGTGGCCTCAGTAGCCTCGATTGCCGGCCATTCGGACAAGGAGGCCTGTGCTCACCAGCGCAGCGACATGAGTACTCCCGCGCCCAACGGGAGGTCGTAGAGGCCGGTTCATTGGCGGTCGGGCTACCCGGGCAGACGCCGCGCCCCGTGAGGCCCGCGCCCGAAGAGCGTTTTTCCGCGCGTAGCCCGAGGCGCACCCGGCTCGAGCCTTGACCCACCGCCGAGCGGCATAGTACCTTTTGAAGGTTCTGACCGCGTCGCCCG
>JANNHC010000157.1:0-2865 GCA_031404215.1 Acidobacteriota bacterium | reverse complement strand
CCATCTGCTGGCTCGCGGGGGAGCAGAGCGCGAAGACGACAGGCCACGTGATTCCGGTCGATGGCGGCCTGCCGGAAGCGTTTCTGCGCTGAAGAAATCTGCGAGCCCGGACTGTGCCACAAGAAAACGTCGAGCGTTCTTCGGACTTGAGCCAACTGAGGAGGAGCTTGCGAAGCCTGACGGCAGCTGGCTCCGAGCAGCCTCCGCTGTTTCCCGATGACGTCATCACAGCCGACCAGATGGCGTTGGATTTTCACCACTGCGCCTTCGTCATACGAAGTAAGTACGAGACCGATTTGTCTGCAGGCGAGGCGGAGTCGCTTGCCGCACTCGAACAGAAGCTTGCGACGATGTCCCTGGACGGCGCCGAATTTGACGTTGAACTGTGGACGGATGCCGCACTGAGGACCAGCGAGCACTGGGCAGACGTTCGGGTGCTGGCCGTGTCAGCGCTCGAGGCATTTGGATGGCTCGCCGATGAGTCCGCTCAGGGTCCCGAGGTTCGAGGAACCGGAAGTTCTCGTGACCGCGGCGACGTGCGGAACTGAGGAACGCACCGCGCGCCCTCACACGAGTTCTGATACAAAGCGCGCAACAGGAGTACAGCCGTGAACCGACGATTCCTCGCAGGGTGTGCCGCGATTAGTGCCGCCGCGGTCTGGACTTTGGCGCCAGCGGCGCAGGCGCAGAAGAAAGCGGACTGGCTGGCCGATGGCGGCGATCCACAGCGCACGGCGTGGCAGCGGAACGAGACGATCCTGACCAAGGACACCGTCAAAGACATGAAGCTGCTCTGGAAGATCAAGCTGGACAATCAGCCGCGTCAGATGCACTCGCTCTTCCCGCCCCTCATCGCGGGCAACGTCACGACGGCGGTGGGGCCGAAGGAGATTGCGATCGTCGCGGGTGTGTCCGACAACATCTATGCGATTGACGTCGACAAGGGAACGCTCTTCTGGACCAAGCACTTCGACACCACGTACCAGGAACCCCCGCAAACCGGCGGCCGAGGGGGGAGCACCCTGTGCCCGGGCGGCCTGACGGCCACTCCCGTCCTCGATCAAACATCGCCGGGCAAATACGTCGCCTATGTCGTGTCGTGGGACGGCCGGCTGCGAAAGCTCGACGTGGCGACCGGTGAGGACATCGAACCGCCCGAGCTGTTCGTGCCGCCCAACGGCAAGCCCTACGCGCTCAACCTGGTGAACGGCGTGATCTACACGGCCACCGCGCAGGGCTGCGGTGGAAATCCGAACAACTTCTACGCGTACGACCTTGCCACGAAGAAGGTCGGGAACTGGGCGCCGGGCAGCGGCGGTATGTGGCCGAGGACCGGACCGTCAGTCGGCAAGGACGGCACGGTCTACGCCGGCAGCGGTGATGGGGACTACATCCCGGCGCAGCAAATCTACGGGCAGGCGATGATCGGCGTGAAGCAGAATCCGCAGACGAAAGCGCTCGAGCTGAAGGATTGGTACGCACCGTCGAATGCGTACTGGATGCGAAAGCGCGATCTCGACTTCAGCGCCTCCTCGCCGATTTTTGACTACAAGGGGAAGGAGTATCTCGTCTCGTCCAGCAAGGAGTGCCGCATCTGGTTGCTCGATACTTCGGCGCTCGGCGGCGAGGACCATCGCACGCCCGCGCACCGCACGCCGCTCTTCTGCAACGAAGAAGTCAATTTCACGATGGGCGTCTGGGGCTCGCTGGCTACGTGGCAGGACGCGAAAGGCACGCGGTGGATTCTCTCTCCGTTCTGGGGTCCGAAACACTCGCGGTTCGAAGCGCCCATCGAGCACGGGCAAGTCGTGTACGGCGCGACCGCGGCGTTCAAGCTCGTGGACGACAAACTCGGCAAACCGACGCTGCTCCCCGCGTGGATCTCGCGCGACATGTACATGGCGGATCCTCCGGTCGTCGCCAACGGCGTGGTCTACGCCTACGGCAGCGGCGAGAGCACGACACAGCGATGGCCTGAACCGGGGCACGCGGGCGGGTCGGCCGGGCGCATCCAGGAGTCCACGCATGCGGTCGTCTACGCGCTCGAGGCCGAAACCGGCAAGGAACTCTGGTCAAGCGGCGATCAGATTACGTCGTGGAACCACTTCAGCGGTCTGTCCGTGGCAAACGGGCGCGTTTATATCGGCACGTTCGACGGGATGCTCTATTGCTTCGGCGCGGCGAGCCTTCCGGCGCGCGCGTCCACCATGCCACAGGAGTCGCGATGAAGACACAGCTTGGCGCCGCATGCGCGTTCGCGGTCTGTGGAGCGCTCGCCTGTTCCATGCTGCAGGCGCAGGGGCGCGGCGGAGGCGAATGGACCACGACCGGCTTTGACGCCCAACGGACCGGCGCCATCCGGGCGGATCCGCGCATTTCCGTTCAGACCCTGCAGACGCCCGGCGAGTTCGGGCCGTTCAAGTTCCTGTGGAAGCTCAAGCTCGAACACGATCCGAAGGCGGCCACGGCGCTCACCCAGCCAATCCTGCTCGACCGGCTGATCGGATTCCGTGGATTCAAATCGATCGCGTTCGTCGGCACGGCCTCCGAGACGGTTCACGCGATCGATATCGACTTCGGGACCCCGCTCTGGAAGTACCAGATCAACTACTCGGCCAGCCCACCACCGGTGCCTGGCGTGACGACGGAATGCCCGGGCGGCCTGACGACGGCGTTGTCGCGCCCGACGACGATTGCGCCGGCGATCGGCACGGGTGGGGGCGGCGGACGCGGCGGGCGATCCGGTGGCGGCGTGGGAGAACCGGGCAAGGGCGCGACGACGCTTCGGCGACAACCCGCTCGAGAACGCCGTCACCTTCTACGGCGAATGGGCCACCCAGGAAAAGCAGCTTGCGGGCTTCGCGC
>JANNHC010000156.1:0-11198 GCA_031404215.1 Acidobacteriota bacterium | reverse complement strand
GGTCCTGGCGATCGGAGGGACGATCACGGGGTTGCTGGCCGCGTTTCTGGCCGCGCGGGTGGTCGCGGGTCTGCTCTACGGGGTCAGTCCAGGAGATCCGCTGACCTTCGCGGCGGTGGGTAGCGTGCTGCTGGCCGTCGCCTTTGTGGCCTGCTACGTCCCGGCTCGCCGCGCCACGCGCGTCGATCCGCTCGTCGCCTTGCGCTCGGAGTAGCTCCAGGCATCAACCTCCTGGGCACAGCCAATGCGAGAGGTTCTGTTGCTGCTCGCGATCGGACTGGCCATCGGCATCCCGGCCGCGATCGCGCTCGGGCGCTTCGTGTCCACGCAGCTCTACGCCGTTCAGCCCAACGATCCGTGGCTCGCCGGCTCCACGGTGTTGCTGCTGGCACTGGTCTCGGCGGCGGCCGGGATGATTCCCGCGCATCGCGCGAGCCGGATCGATCCGATCATGGCGTTGCGATGCGAGTAGTCGACGGCGCCGTGTAGAACTCATACGTGATCCGCCAGGAGGTCTCCTTTCCTGGCTCGATGGTCAGGTCGATGTAGGCTTCCGGGCAGATCGTCGTCCGCGCGGACCAGAACAACAGCTTCGAGATGGGCCGGTCGCCGGTCTGCCGCACGCCGGCGCCAGTCCTGCGGTTCTCGACGCGGATGTCGTGGTCCTTCGCGGTGGCGCCGAACCCCTGCAACTCCGAGAACATGGTCTGCCGCGGCTGCAGTTCCTGCAGCACCACGACCTCCTTGCCCCGCGGCTCCGCTAGGCCGTTGAGCGACGCCAGCGCACGTGGTTCGAACGGGAACCGGACAACGAATCCGGGACCGGTGGGCTGCGAGTCGAGCATGTAGAAGTTGTGGTTGTAGACGCTCGTCGAGAGGGTCTTCCGTCCGAGGTTCTTGAGGCGATGCTCCAGGACGAGCGTGTCCCGGACCAGCCGAAGCTTCTTCCGATAGGCGTACGCGTAGCCGTTGGTGTCGCCAAGCTCGTGCACGAATTCAATCCAGTCAGCGCCCTTGCGCACGGTCCATTTGCCTGGATTGATGATGTCGTAGGTCGCGAAGCGGCGGTATGCGGTCTCGTCCGGTTTCCGGACCGCGCCGACGCCAATCCGAACGAACGCGCCGCCTGGGCCCGCCTCGTCGTACCCGAGTCCGGAGTCCCTGGTCAGGAACTCCTCGACCGGGCCGGTAATGGCGTCGTGGATCTTCGGATCGTGGCGCTCGAACCACTGGCCGAAATAGCTGTGCCCCTTACCCTGAGCGAAGTTGAAGGGGTTCCATTCAAGACTGGCGATGGCGCCGGACCAGTCGAAGCGGGTGCCCTGGTAATAGCCAAATTGCGCGTCCGGCAGGTACACCTTCGCGCGGATCCGTGAGTTGGCGATCTCCGCTTGCGGAAACGGCCTGCCGGCGGCCTGGCTGAACGCCAGCGCGATTGCAACGACGCATGCTTTCATCATGAATGGCATTGGCCTCCGGGCCCGGTGAGAGTCAGATCCGTCCGAACTGTCTGACCGCTTCCTTGATGGAGCGAAACTTTTCGATAAACGGAATCATGCGGTGCTCGGTGTCGTCGAGCTCCTGAGATTTCTTCAGCACCTCGGCCGCCTTCGCTCGGGGCACCACCACGACGCCGTCTTCGTCGGCGGTCACGATGTCGCCGGGATTCACCAGGACGCCCGCGCACGTGACGGGCACGTTGACCCCGGTGACCCGGTAGTGATTGATGGTGGTGGACGGAGCCACTCCGCGGCTGAACACCGGAAACTGCAGCTTGCGAATCTGCGGCGTGTCCCGCACCGAGGCGTCGATCACCGCGCCGGCAAAGCCGCGGTATTTCATCGCCGTCGCCATCAGGCCCCCGATGCCGGCGAAGTCCTGACCATTCTCGACCACCATCACGTAGACCGATCCTGCCGGCGACGCGTCGATCGCGTCCAGCATGCCTTGCGACGCGGCGGCTCCTTCCTTGTGCTCCTCCTTCTTCAACTGCACCGTCACCGCGGGGCCGGCGAACTTGGTGACTGAGAGGGGGCGCATGTCGTGTGACATGTACGCGCGCTGTCCGTACAGTTGTTCCAGCGCATCCGAGACCGAGGCGACTTCAACCGTCCGGAATCCCTCGTCGAGGGACACCTCGGGCGGTGGCTGGGCCATGAGCCATGTCGCGCTGATGACGGCCGCGAAGACGATGAGAAAAAGTACGCGTTTCATGCCCCTAATACACGCGCAGGCGCGTCATGTGTCAAGCGGAATGTGCCGTTCTTTGATTCAGCCTCGACGCCGCCGTGTTAGATTCGCGCCGATCCATGACCACCCGCTCCACACGGCGGCGCCGTTTCGGCTTGCTGCCGGTCGCGGCTCTCCGCGTGGCGACGATGGCTGCCGTGGGGCTTGCCGCGGCGTCGCTGCCCACGGCAGGCGTCCAGCCGTTACGTCTCCACCATTACGAATCGACCCGGCTGTCGATGGCGTGCGTGTATGCCATCGAGGCGTACGGGCCCGACGCGACGGCGCTTCCGCGGGTGGTTGGGGAAGCCTTCGATGAAGTAGATCGGATCGACAGGCTGATGAGTCATTACAAGGCCGACAGCGCGCTCTCGCGGGTGAACCGTGACGCGGCGCGGCATTCGATTACCGTCCAACCGGAGCTTTTCGAGTTCATCGCCGAAGCCATGCGGTACAACCGCGAGTCCGGTGGCGCATTCGACATCACTGTTGGTCCCTTGATGAGAGCCTGGGGCTTTTTTCGAGGCGAGGGACGGATGCCGTCCGCCGCGGGACTGGCGGCCGCGCGCCGTCTTGTGGGCGCTTCTCACGTCATCATGGACGCATCGGCAAACACGATCCGATTTGACGATGAGGGCGTGTCGTTGGATCTTGGCGGCATTGCGAAGGGGTACGCGGTCGATCGCGTCGTCCGGCTGCTCAAGGATCGCGGGATACCGGCCGCGTTGATTAGCGCGGGAGGCAGCACCATTTACGGCCTGGGCAGGCCGCCCGGACGCGATGGATGGGACGTCCAGATCCAGGACCCGCTCGATCCGAGCAAGATCGCCCGCACCGTGCGCCTGAACGACCGTGCGCTATCGGTGGCCGGAAGCGCCGAGAAGTCGTTCGTGTCTGGCGGTGTGCGATATTCCCACATCATGGATCCGCGAACCGGGCGACCCGCTCAAGGAGTACTGAGCGTGGTGGTCATTGGGAGCAGTGGGACGTCGGGCGACGCGTGGGACGACGCGTTCTTTGTCCTGGGCCCGGCGCGCAGTCGAACGTATCTAAGGTCGCTTTCTCGGACCGAGGTATTGTTTTTCCTGCCGGGTCGGGGCCGCGCGTGGACAATGGTCCACGAGCGATCGCGCTAGTCTTAGTCTAGTGGACTGCTGGTCACGTACGGATCTCGCGCAGAGGAACGCGGAGGTCGCGTGAGGAGATCTGATAGTTGCCTTTGGAGTGCGGAACGCTGTGTCGGCCATCAGTGGATTTGACTGGTTACGCGGAAATCTCAGCGAGGCTCTGCGATCTCTGCGCGAGGTACGGGACAGTCGCAGGCGGGCAGACAAAGTGTGATGCTGTGATGGGTCATGACGATAGAACGATGGAATCGACACTGAGCGTCGCCGCGCGAAACGGCACAGGCGCGAGGGTCTGGACATCTCGAACGGCGCTCGCGCTCATCGCAGGTGTGCTCAGCGCGCTTGGTCCTGGGCCGCTTGTTGCGCAGCGCGCCACTCCCGATCTCGAGGCGCTGCCGTTCGCGCCGCGCCAGTACGTGTCCTATCGGACCGCCTCGCCGCTGAAGATTGACGGCCGGCTCGACGAAGCCGCATGGATGGCCGCGCCGTGGTCCGGCGCGTTCATCGACATCGAAGGCGGCAGCCGCACGCGGCCGCCGTTTCGAACCCGCGCGAAGATGCTGTGGGACGACGAGTACTTCTACGTCGCCGCCGAGATGGAGGAGCCTGACATCTGGGGAACGCTGACCGAGCGCGACTCGGTGATCTTTCACGACAACGACTTCGAGATCTTCGTCGACCCTGACGGCGACACCCACGCGTACTACGAGCTGGAGGTGAACGCGCTGGGGACGCCGTGGGACCTGATGCTGATCAAGCCATACCGTGACGGAGGACCGGCCATCCACGCGTGGGACATCGCGGCTCTTCAGGTCGGCGTGGACGTGCGTGGCACCCTGAACCGGCCCGGCGATCGCGACGAGGGGTGGAGCGTGGAGATCGCGATGCCGTGGAGGATTCTGAAAGAGGCCGCGCCGGACCACCGGGGGCCCAGAGCGGGCGAACGATGGCGCGTCAACTTCTCTCGCGTCGAGTGGCAGGTGGACCAGGCGGAGGGGCGCTATACGAAACGGCTCAAAGCGGGCAGCAAGGATCCGCTGCCGGAGCACAACTGGGTGTGGAGTCCGCAGGGCGCGATCGACATGCACGCGCCCGAACGTTGGGGGCACGTCCAGTTCTCGGGCATGATTGCCGGCGCCGGAACGGCTCCGTTCGTCGAGGATCCGAACGAGCGCGTGAAGTGGGCGCTGCGGCGTTTGTATTATCGGCAGCGTCTCTTTCGCGCAGCCAATGGCGGCTACGCCGCGACGCTTGAGCCGCTCAAGATTTCTGACATCGTGGTGGACGGACTCGAGTTCCGTCCGACGATGCACGCGACGCCGACCTCCTACGAGGCCACCGTCAGCGGCTTCGACGGCGCCACCGCTCACATTGGCCACGACGGCCGCGTCTGGCTGACGCGCTGACTGTGAATGCGGTCTCGATAGAAGCCGGCGTATGATCTGCCCATCACGTCCGGTGTACAACAGGTGCTTGACAAACGCTCCCATCTGTCCTACTGTCATATGACAGATGGATTGGTGACGTGCGCTTTCAACTCAATTTCAAATCCGGCAAGCCCGTATACCTGCAGCTCGTCGATCAGGTGAAGTCCGCCGCGGCCGCCGGATCCATCCGGGCAGGCGACGCGCTGCCCTCGATCCGCCAGCTCGCCGAGGATCTGCGCGTCAACCGCAACACCGTGGCGAAGGCCTACGCCGAGCTCGAGAGCCAGCACGTGATCGAGACGAGTGCGGGCAAGGGCTGCTTCGTGCGCGCGAGCAGCTCGCCGTTCAAGAAGGATGTGCGCGTCAAGCTGCTCGCGCAGGCAATAGACGACGCCGTGGTGCAGGCGCATCACCTGCAGATCTCCAGAACCGAGTTCCTGCGCCTGGCTGAGGAGCGCGTGGACGCGTTCGAACACAAACGGACAACCGCTGGGGGTTCCTGACTATGACGACTGAAACTCCCGTCATCGAGGTCAACGGCCTGGTTCGTCGATATGGCCGCACCGACGCCGTCAACGGCCTCGACCTGCGGGTGCAGGCCGGACGCTGCTACGGGTTCTTCGGCCGGAACGGCGCCGGCAAGACCACGACGATCAAAGGTCTGCTGAATCTGCTTCGGCCGACGAGCGGTGAAGCGAAGCTCTTCGGCCTCGATCCGGTCCGCCACGAAGTAGCCGTCAAGTCGCGGCTCGCCTATGTGCCGGATCACGTGGCGTTTTATCCTTGGATGACCGTGCGGGACACGCTCGACTACGTCGCGTCCTTCCGTGCCCGTTGGAACGAGGACACCCAGGCGCGTCTCGTCGATCAGTTCCGCCTCGATCTCCGTCAGAAAGCCAGTCATCTTTCGAAAGGCCAGCGGACGCAGCTGGCCCTCATCACCGCGATCTGCGCGGAGCCGGAGCTGCTGGTGCTCGACGAGCCGACCTCCGGCCTCGACCCCATCGTCCGGCGCGAGTTCATCCAGACCGTCATTGGCGCCTATCAGGACGCTGACCCGGGACGGCGGACGGTGTTCGTGTCCACGCATCTGATTTCGGAGTTTGAAGGGCTGATCGACGAGTTCACGATCATCGAGGCCGGACGCAGCGTGCTGACGATGCAGGCCGATGTGGCCCGTGAGCGGTATCAGAAGATCTACGCACGCTTCGCGTCGGAGCCGGCGGGCCTCGATCTCGGGGACGCGCGCGTGCTCCGGCGCCAGGGCCGCGAGGTCGAGGTGCTCGTCAACGGCAACTCGAAGGACGTAGTGGAGCGTCTGAAAGCCCGCGCGCCTGAGTCGCTCACGACCGAGGCGCTCAGCCTGGAGGAAATCTTCGTGGCGACGCTGCAGCCGCAGGGCGCTGCGACATGAGGCGCGCGTCGCGTGTGCCCGCGGGCCTGCGCAAGGAAGTGCAAGCGCTGCTGCCCACATGGCTCGGCTGTGGCGCGGCCGTCGGCCTGGCGGGGCTTCTCGACAGCAGCCTAGCCTTCACAATGGGAGTGCTCGCCTATGTGTTTGGCTCGGTGTCGCTCGGTGCGCTGTCAATCGGGCACGAATACGGCAATCGCACGCTGACCCTGTTGCTGACCCTGCCCGCCGACCGGCGGCGGCTCTATCTCGTCAAGGCCGCCGTGCTGGTTCCGATGCAGCTCGCCTTGTCGGCGATCGCGGCGGTCCTGCTCTTTGCGCCCCGCGTCCTCGACGGCCGGTTTCCCAGCGCGGCGACGACGATCCTGCCGATCCTCTGCAGCCTGTTGCTGGCTCCGTGGCTGACGATGATCTGCCGCAACCCGCTTGCGGGGGGCGTGTTCTCGATCGCGATACCGGGGATGCTGCACGTCATCGGGGACGTCATCGGGGTCTCGATGTACGAACTGGGATCCCCCCGCGCGGATCGGCTTGCCCTCGCGGTGTTCTGGTGGGGCCTGGCCGGACTGTGCGCGATCGCCTCGATATCGAGCTGGCGGATGTTCATGCGCCTCGAGGCGATCGAAGGGCGGGATCGCGAGTTTCACTTCCCCGTGTGGCGGTCCGATCTGATGGACGCGGCCACCCGCGACCGAACGGCCTGTCGCCCTCAACCGCTCTGGCTGCTTGCGAAGAAGGAGATTCGCCTGCAGCAGATGACGTTCGCTGTCAGCGGCCTCTATCTCGTCGGATGGACCGCCATGTCCTGGCTTCACGTCACCGGCGGCCGCGAGCTGCCACCTCGCGGCGTCCTCACGCCCTTGCACGGCGTGCTCATCTCGCTGCTGATCGGGTCGCTTGCAAGCGCGGAGGAGAGGCACTTCGGCACCCTCGAGTCTCAAGTGCTCCTCCCATTGGCGACGTGGAAACAATGGGCCGTCAAAGCCGGGATGGCGATGGGCCTGGCGTTGCTGCTCGCCGTCTGCCTGCCGACGGTGCTGGTCTTCCTCAACCCGGCGGCCAATGACGTCCTTCTCAATGGCTGGTTCGCGGCCACTGTAATTGCCCTTACCGCCGGTAGTCTCTATGTGTCGACCCTCAGTCCCAGCGGCGTCCGGGCGTTGGTGTTCTGTCTTCCCGTCATGCTGCTCGCGATGGCCTTGCTGCGATTTGTCATTGATGGAGTTGAATGGATTCTTCGCGCGCTCGGCACGGCCCCGCAGCGTTACAACATGCCGGCAGAATTGACCTTCTGGCTGTCGGCCGGTCTTGGGGGCGGACTCCTCGCGCTCGTGCTGTGGTTGGCGATGCTGAACCATCGATCGAGCGACCGAAGCATCGGGCGCGTCTGGCGTCAAGCGATGTGGCTCGCTGGCTTCGTGATTGGCGTCAGCGTTGTGTCAGTCTTTCTGGCTTTCTAGCAGCTACTTGTCACGTACGAACTCACGCAGAGGCCACAGAGGCTACCGGCTCCCTTCCGCCGACCCGCGCCTCGCGCTACTCGTCGAACAGTTTGTGATACCGCCCCATCCAGTACGGCAGCAGGAAGTACGCGCCGTCGTCTTCGCCGCGGCCGCCGCTGCCGCCGTCCAGGGTGTACGGGTTGCCATTCCACTTCGACATCGGCAGCTCGTCGTATGGCAGCACGATCAGCGACTGCCGGCGCTCGAAGCGATCGCTCATCGGATCGACAGCCACGTCGAGCCGCTGCGAGTTCCTGACGGTCCAGTCGATGGTGTCCATCGGGATCTCCTGCAGCGTGCGCAGCGACTGGGCGCGATCGAATTCACGTGCACCGGTTCCCGCGGCATAGATTACGTTCCAGAGCGGATTGCGTTCCGGCCGTTCAATCTGCCAGCTGCGTTCGAGGCTCTGCTTGTAGACGTCAAGGAGCTTCGAATCCGTTTCGTAGCGGAGCAGCGGGTAGTACGACAGAAACGCCAACTCGTCGTCTGAATGATTGATGCGCCCTGGCACCATGACCTTCTGGTTGCGGGTCAGCCAGTGGTATTTGTGCGTGTTGACGAGCTCGTCGTACGCGGCCTGATACTTCGCGCGAGACTGCGGGGTGCCGGCCAAGTGAAGCGCCACACGCATGTGGGACAGAATATGGAGCGCACGCAGTCCCGTCTCGTCCGGATCCTCCCAGATCGCGTCGGGGCCCCACCAGCCCCACCGCGTCCGCTGGCCGTCCACGTCGATGAGCTGGTACCGGTTGTCGAGGATGTGATTCGTGATCCGATCGAGCGCGCCGCGCAGCGCAGGCTTTTCTTCCTCGCTGGCTACAAGGTCGTAGTAGATCGGATAGACGAAGTAGTGTCCGACGATTTCGTCCGAGCTCGTGTCCCCCTTCCAGCGCCACGACTTGTCGGGCGTGTCATGCCATTCGCCGTCACCCGGCTGCACGTCTGCACCAGTCTTGATGAAAGAGCGGGCAGGAAAGCCGGGGATCCCTGTGATCGCTTCGAGCCGCATGATGGCATGCATTCCACGGCGCGCGTGGTCCCGGGCATCAGTGTCGCCGGTGACCTGGAAGCGGAAGCATTCGGCCGCCACGTACATCGCCGTCCATAGCCCGTCGTTATCGCTGGACACCATCTGGTTCGTGGAGAGATCCCCGGCGGCGCGAAGCTTCGAGCTGGCCGTGAGGCCCCATCGAATGTGCCGCTGCTCGACGCGCTGGACGAACGCGCGCGATTTCTCCACCAGCGTCATCGGCGCGTAGACGATGCGTGCGAACCCCTTCGGGGTCTCCAGCCACGTCGAAGCGCCGTCGAAGCCGATGCCCGTGACGCGGTCGTCCGGAAGCCAGCGCTCACCGGCGAAATACTCGATCGTCTGTTTGTCGCGGCCGATCCGGACGGCGCCCTGCCGGCTCCCAATCCACGTGACCGCAGACGAATCGACACTGATCACGCTGAATTCCGAGACAGGCAGATGAAGGGGAAGCCGTCGTAGCGCGGCATCCTGGCGGGGATCCAACGCGCGCTGGATGGGCACCCGTCCCCCCGTCGATCTCCGGAAGTCTTCGGCCGTGTGGAACGTCCGTGTCTTCTGTGTGTAGGTGTCGGCAGGCTGACCGGTGGCCGCGATCGCCGCGCCCAGCCACAGCGCGCCGAGACTGACCACGATGCGCGCCGACCCCGCACGCGACGAGAAGCATTCACGATATGACATGTTCAGCCCCGGGTCTGTTCGCCGTCGCCTCGGCGGAGGGCCCCGACGCGCGTTGACGCTCGGCGGCCCTGGCAAATGGAAGATATACCGCCGCAGCGATCACGATCGAGATCGCGCCCCAAACCGCGGCCTTCCAGTCCCCGCCGGACACAAGGTAATGGCCGACGATTGGCGGGGTCGTCCACGGCACGTTGATAAAAGGCCTGCGAATGATATTCCAATCCATGAGCAGATAGCCGCAGGTCGTGAGGATCAGCGCGTTCAGCACGTACGGAATCATGAACACCGGGTTGAGCACGATCGGAAGACCGAAGAAGATCGGCTCGTTGATCTGGAAAATCTGCGTGGGAAACGAGACCCGGCTGATCTTGCGGAACGCCGGTTCCTTCGAGTTCCAGAGCACCAGCGCGAGCGCAATCGTCGCGCCGGTCCCGCCAACGTTCACGAAGGTTGTGAAGAAACCGTACGCCGTGACGTACGGCAGGGGTTGACCTGCGGCCACCGCCTGGACGTTCGCGGCCAGATACTGGAGAAAAATCGGCGCCACGATGGCGTCAACAGCGTTATCGCCGTTGATCCCGACTGACCAGAGCATGGTGACGAGGCAGGCATAGACCAGGATTCCCGGCAGGGTGTTGAGCGCGAAGACGAGCGGTCCGAAGGCGGTCTGCACAAAGGAATCGATATCGACTCCCGCGACGAAACGGATCGACCAGAACACCACGATCAAGAAGCACAGTGGCGTCAGCGACAGGAAGGATTCATACACCACGGCCGGCACAGAAGCCGGGAGCCTGATGACCAGGCGTTTGTCGGTAAAAAGCTTCTGTACCCGGACAGAGACGAGAGCGATCAGAATCGCGGTGAATAGTCCCTTCGAGCCGAGCCCATCCAACTTGAAGGTCTGATTGCTGGGGTCAATCTGCAGCATCAGGAAGATCACGGATGCAACTGAGGCGCTTACGCTCGCCTCCTGACCCAACTGCTTCCCAAGCTCGTAGGCAACGGCGAAGCAGGCGAAAACCGCGAGAAGGCCGAACGTGGCGGTGACGGGCACCTGCAGTAGCGGAAGATATGGCGCGACCCGAGCCTCCCACCCGGCGATGGGCAGGTAGGCGACGATCATGAAGAGCCCGCCGATGATCGTCAGCGGGACGACGGCGACCATGCCGGCGCGGATGGCCGACAGGTACCTGTTGTCGCCCAGTGACGTCCACGCCGCCAGGACGCGTGTGCTCAGCATCGCCTCAACGCGGCGCGGTGTTCATGAACTTTCGCAAATGCGCGGGCGATGTCGTCCGTGTCCTCGCGCGTTCCGAGCAGCAGGCTCTGCTCGATCCAGATGCACTGCTCGCGGCAGAGCAGGTCGCTGTTCGGGCAGTGCGCGTGCGAGTAGTCCAGGACGGCGGACGCGCCAGGCAGGTACGGACCGAAGGCCTTTCTGCGAAACAGCGGCTGGTCGGGCAGCGAAAAGCCGTAGCCGGCAGAGCAGGGAATGCCTTCGGCCTCGAGGGCCGGGAGCACGGCGGAACGCGGCGCGCCAAAGACGGCGCCATCGATTCTCAGCATGAACAGGTGATACGCGTGGCGGGTGCAATCCGCCGCGCGTGCTTGCGGATACAGGCCGGGCAGCGCGGCCAGCTGCGCGGCGAGGTGTTGGCCGTTCTCGTCACGCGTGTTCGCCTGGGCCTCCAGCCGATCGAGCTGACAGTTGAGAACGGCCCCCTGGAACTCACCGAGGCGGTAGTTGCCCGACACGACGTGATGCTCGTACCACAAGCCGTCCGG
>JANNHC010000155.1:0-3505 GCA_031404215.1 Acidobacteriota bacterium | reverse complement strand
TGTTCGAGATGGGCAAGCGCGAGGCGTGAGGGTCGTGGTTTGACCGTCCTTTCGCCGTGTACGAAGTGCACCTGGGCTCATGGGCGCGCGTGCCTGACGATGGGAATCGGTATCTGTCGTACGGCGAGCTCGCCGAGCGCCTCATCCCCTACGTCAAGGAGATGGGGTACACCCACATCGAGCTCCTGCCGGTCATGGAGCATCCATTCTCGGGGTCCTGGGGATACCAGGTCATCGGCTTCTTTGCGCCGACGAGCCGATTCGGGACGCCTGAGGAGTTCAAGGCCTTCATCGATGCGTGCCACGCCAACGGGATCGGTGTGCTTCTCGACTGGGTGCCGGGACACTTTCCCAAGGATGCGCATGGCCTCGCGCAGTTCGACGGCACGGCGCTCTTCGAACACGCCGATCCACGACAGGGAGAGCATCGCGACTGGGGCACGCTCATCTTCAACTACGGGCGCAACGAGGTGCGGAATTTCCTCCTGGCCAACGCGCTGTTCTGGCTGCACGAGTACCACATCGACGGACTGCGAGTGGACGCGGTGGCGTCGATGCTGTATCTCGACTACTCGCGCAAGGAAGGTGAATGGGTCCCGAACCGGTTCGGCGGCCGCGAGAACCTCGACGCGATTGGCTTCCTCCGCGAACTGAACATGCTCACGCACGCGGAGCAGCCGGGGTCAATCACGGTGGCCGAGGAGTCCACGTCGTGGCCGTCGGTCAGCCGGCCGACCTACGTCGGCGGCCTCGGGTTCACGTACAAATGGAACATGGGCTGGATGAACGACATCCTCGAGTACGTGACGAAGGATGCCGTTCACCGCCGATGGGAGCATCGGCACCTGACGTTCGCGCTGCTCTATGCGTTCAGCGAAAATTTCATTCTGCCGTTTTCGCACGACGAGGTCGTCCACGGCAAGGGATCGATGTTCGGCAAGATTCCGGGTGACGACTGGCAGAAGGCGGCCACGCTTCGCGCGCTCTACGGGTTCATGTACGCGCATCCCGGCAAGAAGCTGATGTTCATGGGCTGCGAGTTCGGCCAGGGGCGCGAATGGGACTACGACCAGAGCCTCGACTGGCACCTGCTCGATCAACCTCTGCACAAGGGGCTGCAGCGCTTCGTCAAGGACTTGAACCGCACCTACGCCTCGGAAGCCTCGCTCCACGAAATCGATTTCGAGCCGGCCGGCTTCCAGTGGATCGACTGCAACGACAGCGAGAACAGCGTCGTGTCATTCATCCGCCGCGCGAGGAACGCGGACGATTTTCTGGTGGCCATCGTCAACTTCACGCCGGTCCCGCGAGAGGGCTACCGGATCGGTGTGCCGGCCGCCGGGCCGTATCTCGAGCTCGTGAACAGCGACAGTGACGTCTACGGCGGTTGTAACGTCGGGAATGGCGGCGTGGTGCTCACGCAAGCCATCTCGTCCCACGGCCAGCAGCAGTCCCTGCGGCTCAGCCTGCCGCCGCTTGGCTTCCTGCTGCTCAAGCCCGGCCGGTAGCGCTCACCCGACGTTCTTCACCAGCCATCCCAATCCAGCTTGTACTTGCGCCGCAGGTCGCGGCGCACGCCGGGATATACCGAGGCGGTGCGGGCCGCCTCGTCGGCCGATACCATGGCCGAGCGGATGCCTCCCGCGATCTGCGCGATGTCGGACAGCCAGCGCGCGCATTGCGCATCCGCCGTGTTGAAGGCTGGCGGACGGTCCCACACGCCGAACCACTCGCGGTCGCCGGCATTGGCCGGCGCGGCCGCCCGGCACGTGTTCCGGAAGCGGGTCCAGTAATCGTCGAGTGAGTCGGCCCGCTTGGCGGCAGCCTGCATGACCCGTTCGAACTGCACCGTTCCCTCGTCGCGCATCACGTCGGTTTGTGAGCGCGGCGCGCCGAATGCGCCCGACAGCGGTGTCGGCTCCGAACCGCCCGCCGGCGTCGCGACGCGCTCAGCGGGCCGCCCTTCGAGGAGCGGCCGTGCATGATCGATTGCGACCGCGAATCCAAGCGACTCCGAGTTCGAGGCCATCTTCAGGGTCGTGATGCCGATCACCTTCCCGGTCCGATCGATCAGCGGGCCGCCGCTGTTGCCGCGGTTGATCGCGGCATCGGTCTGAATCAGGATCACGCCCCCCGCGTTTCTCACCGCGCTGACAATTCCGCGCGTGACCGTGTTTTGCAGCATCCCCAGCGCCGATCCGATCGCAATCACTTCCTGCCCCGCGCGCGCGCCGTTCACCGTCCCCATCGACATCGTGGCTTGAGCGGGTCGCGGCTGCGTGGCCTGAACGATCGCGATGTCCACTTCCGGCGAACTCCGAAGGACCCGCGCGGGTGCGTTCGTGCCGTCTGACATCCGCAGCGTCACCGACGACTGGCCTTCGACGACGTGGGCGTTCGTGATGATCAGTTCGGGTGTGACGAAGAACCCGCTGCCGCGCCCCGCGCCCGTTTCGATCGACACCACGGCCGCTGAGGCACCAAAGACGATGTCTTCGAACGACGCAGCGGATGGCGGTAGTGGAGCGGGGAGCAACGGCGCTACGAGTGGAGGAGGGGAGGGTGTCGAGACCGGTGTCTCCGTCGCCGCCAGGGGCGGCCTCGTCGTGGGCAGCGCACTCGAACGGGGCGGCGCGGTGGCCGTGTCCACAGGCGGAGCCGGTGACGGCCTCATCAAGTAGAGGGCCCCGGCGATCACGACTGCGGTCGCCGCGATCGCGGGACCAAGCCACGGCCTGGCAGATTCGGCCTCAGCCTCGAAAGCTTCTACAGGTTCGGGATCGAGCGGAAAGGTGTAGCCGCAGCGGCACTGCGCCACACTCGGCGGGACGCGACGTTCACACGACGGACAGACTCGCGTATTCATGAGGGTTCAGGGTGGCAGGCCACTCTTAACGCGACATCCCCTCGATCCGGTCCCACTCGTCGTCGGTCACGGGCATGACGGATAAACGTGGGATGCGGGTCAAGGCGAAGGACGCGAAGAACGTATCGGCCTTGACCGCCGCGAGCGTCACCGGACGTCCGAGCTTGCGAACCGGCAGCACGTCCACGGCATACAGCTTCCCCGTCAAATCGGCGGGATCCTGATACGCCGCCGCGGCGGCCTTGGCCACGCCGATGACCGCCTTCTCGTTACCCGTATGGTAGAAGAAGATGCGGTCCCCCTTTTCGACGCTTCGGAGATGCTTCTGCGCCACGGGATTCCTGACCCCCGTCCAGGACGTTCGCCCGTCGCGCAGCAGATCCTCGAAGCTGTAGTTCGCCGGTTCTTCCTTGAATAGCCAGTTCATCGCAGAATCCTACGCCAAATTTCCCCCGCACCCCTGGCACCCACGGCGCTCGATCGCGTGCCCTCAAACCGGGGTACACTAGCTGTTTGTACGCCAAGCGAGGAGCCATTGATGTCTGCACGGAACGGGGACAAGTCGCGCTATCAGATCAACCGGAAGCGAGCGGTACAGCGGCGGGCGAAGATCCGCGAGCTCGTCAAGGCGGTGAAGGC
>JANNHC010000154.1:0-2619 GCA_031404215.1 Acidobacteriota bacterium | reverse complement strand
GATGGTGCCGCTGCCGCGCTACTCGACCATCGCCGGCATTCCGCTGCCGGATTATCCTGGCCTGACCGCCGAGAAAATCGCCGCGATCAGCAGGCGCACGGCTGAGGGGGGCGCCGAAATCACGAAGCTCGTCGGCACGAGTGCGTGGTACGCGCCGGGTGCGGCCGCCGCTGAGATGGTCGAGATCATCCTCAAGGACAAGAAGAAGATCGTGCCATGCTCGGTCTTTCTGCAGGGAGAGTACGGGATTCACAACCTGTTCGTCGGAGTCCCGGTCAAGCTGGGTGCGCGCGGCGTCGAGCAGATCATCCAGATCAAGCTCACCGTTGATGAAGATGCCGCGCTGAAGAAATCTGCTGCCGCCGTGAAGGAGTTGACCGACGTCATCGGCGTGTAGGCTCGGTTCGTGCGGCGTGGAACATTCCGGCCGCACGGATGAGCCTGTCAGGATGCAGCTGTTGCGTCACCTTCCTACCTACAGGCACCTCTGCGGTTAAGCCCCTCCTCTTCCATCCGGCTGACAATTTTCCATGCAATCGCTGCCTCGGTTGCTGACGAGGTTTGGTAGGCAGCTATCTTGCTGGCTCGCTCCGGCAGCGCTGCGAACGCTCGAGTGGTGGAGTGGATGTTGCCGACCGGTCGTACATTTCGATCATTTCGATCGACACGGGTGTTCGTGCTGTGCGGTCTTACTACCCTCATTCATTGCACCCATGCCGTCGCGCAGACGTCGTGGAGCTTGCCTGCACCGTGGAGCGCACAAGATATCGGCGCCCCCTCCATTCCTGGCAGCGCATCCTTCGACCAGGGCCGATTGACAATCACCGCCGGCGGCATAGATATCTGGGGGCAGTCGGATCAGTTCACGTTCGTGTACCAGCAGGTGACCGGCGACGTGGATGTCATCGCCCGCGTGGACTCGGTCACGGTGGCGCATGAATGGTCGAAGGCAGGCCTGATGGTGCGCAGTTCGCTTGCCGCGGACGCTGCGCATGCGTTGGCTCTCGTCTCGGCAGGGAGGGGAGTCGCGTTTCAGCGGCGTCTTCTGGCCGGCGGGTCGAGCAGCAACACCTACGGTCCCATCGTCACGCCTCCGCGCTGGGTGCGCGCGGTTCGCATCGGGACGACCGTCACGACATATTCCTCCGCCGACGGTATTGGATGGACGACTGTCGGAAGTGCGGACATTGGTCTGGGCGCCGTCGCATACGTAGGCCTTGCGGTCACGAGTCACAACCCGTCGGCCGCGACGACAGCGGAATTCTCGCAAATATCCATGGTACCGCTCGCGCTGCCGTCGCCCCAGCAGGCGATGGACATCGGTGCCCCGGCCGTCCAGGGTTCGGTGGGGTATCGGCAGGGTGCTTACAGCGTCCGCGCGGGCGGGGCAGACATTTGGGACACCTCGGATCAGTTCCACTTCGTGTACCAGGCGATGACTGGCGACTTGGATGTCGTGGTGAGGATGAACTCCATCACGTACGCGCACAGATGGGCCAAGACGGGCGTGATGATCCGCGAGACGTTGACACCCGGGTCGCGCCACGGATTCGCGTTCTTGTCTGCCGGCCAGGGGTACGCGTTTCAGCGCCGCGTGGACACCGATGCGTTCAGCCTGCACACAGCCGGGACCGCGGGGCCGACTCCGGGGTGGGTGCGCCTGCTGCGAACCGGTTCGCGGATTGAAGCATTTCAGTCTGCTGATGGCACGACATGGACATCCATCGGGTCAGATATCATCCCGATGGCCGACACCGTCTACGTGGGTATCGCAACCACGAGTCACAACACGACGGCCGCTACCAGTGCGGTGCTCGACAACCTGTCGATCGCGTCGATCGGGGGGCCTCAGAATCAGCCGCCGCAGGTTGCCTTGACCGCGCCCGCAGACGGCGCCACAGTCACGGCCGGTTCCGACGTCCCGGTGAGCGCCGCGGCGAACGATGCTGATGGCACCATCAGCCGCGTGGACTTTTTTTCCGGCACAACATTGATCGGTTCGAACGCAACGCAGCCTTACGCGGTTACGTGGCAAGCGGTCCCGGCGGGAACCTACACCTTAACCGCCGTCGCGTTCGACAACGACGGGGCCCAGACGACATCCGTGCCAGTGAGCGTGAGAGTGGACACCGCGGCGAACCAGCCGCCGACCGCAACGTTGACGGCACCCGCCAACGGCGCGACCTAGACGGCGCCCGCCACCGTCGCGCTCACGGCCTCGGCCGCTGATGCGGACGGCACGATTGCGCGCGTGGAGTTCTACTCGGGGACGACGCTGCTGAACACCGACACGACAGCGCCGTATGCGTTCACGTGGACGGCGGCCGCGGCGGGCACCTACGCCATCCGCGCCGTCGCCTACGACAATGGCGGCGACAGCGGGACCTCGGCGACCGCGACGATTACGGTGAACCCGGCGCCCAATCAGGCGCCGACGGCGACGCTCACGGCGCCGGCGAACGGGGCGACCTACACGGCGCCCGCCGCCGTCGCGCTCACGGCCTCGGCCGCGGATGCGGACGGCACGATTGCGCGCGTCGAGTTCTATGCGGGGACGACACTACTGAACACCGACACAGTGGCGCCGTACGCATTCACGTGGACGGCGGCCGCTTCGGG
>JANNHC010000153.1:0-3506 GCA_031404215.1 Acidobacteriota bacterium | reverse complement strand
TACGGGATCGTCTTCCCCACGATGAACGAGAACGTGCCGATCGGCGCCATCCGGATCTGTTCGATGGTGCCAATCTCTTTTTCACGCACAATCGACAGCGCCGTCGACGCCACGGCCGTAATCATGGCGATGTAGGCAATCAGGCCGGGAACCAGGAACAGCGAGCTGCGAAGCTCGGGGTTGTACCAGATCCGTGGCTCGACGGCGATCGGGGGCTCCAGATCGGCTCCGCCGGGCGACAGTCGGGCGCTCGCCGTCCGCAGGATGCTCCCGGCGTACCCGAGCACGGTCGTCGCCGTATTGGCGTTGTCGCCGCTGATGATGACCTGCACGGGGACGACCAGGCCGTTGCGGATGTCGCGCCCCAACCCTTCCGGAATGACGAGCACCGCTCGGGCGTCGTTGAGATCCAGCAGGCGCTCGGCCTCCGCCGGCGCGTAGATGACGCCGGCGGCGAGATCGAAGTACCCCGAATTGATGAAGGCCGACACGACCGTGCGGCTCTCCGGGCTGCCATCGCGGTCCTGCACGGCAAGCCGCACATGCCTGATGTCGAAATTCAACGCGTATCCGTAGAGGAGGAGAAAGAAGGCGGGCACGAACACCAGGATCAGCAGCGTTCGCCTGTCTCTCGAAATCTGCCGAAGCTCCTTGCGACAGACGGCGAGTGCTTTTGTCATGGCGCGACGCTCCTGGCAGCTTCCGCGCGTTCCACGACATCGAGGAAGACGTCTTCCAGCGACGGCGCGGCCGGTTCAACGGACTCGACCGGAATGCCGCGCGCCCGGACGCGCTCGGCGAGCAAAGCCGGGGTCAGTCGGGGATCCCGCAGCACGGCGTGGACGGCGGTGCCAAACAAGCTGGTCTTCTCGATCTCGGGCATCTCGTCGAGGGCGCGCATCGCGTCGGTCGCCCGCGCGGTGCGAACCTCGACGATCGGCCGGCCGGCGAATATCTGCTTCACCTCGGCGATCGTCCCAATCGCGACCAGGCGGCCCGCATGGATCAGCGTCACGCGATGGCACTGCTCGGCCTCGTCCAGGTAATGCGTCGTCACGAGGATCGTGACCCCCGACGCCGCGAGCGTGTCGATGAGTCGCCAGAACTGGCGCCGCGACAGCGGATCCACGCCGGCGGTCGGTTCGTCGAGAAACAGGATTGCCGGCTCGTGCAGGATCGCGCAGCCGAGCGCGAGTCGCTGCCGCCACCCGCCCGCCAGGTCACGCGCAAGGCTATGCTCCCGCCCCCGCAGCCCCGCCATCTCGATCACGAACGCCCGCCGCGCTCCGAGCTGCTCACGCGACAGCCCGTAGAGACCGCCGAAAAATCTGATGTTCTGATCGACGGTCAATAGTTCGTACAGCGAGAACCGCTGCGACATGTATCCGATGCGCCGTTTGACCCCCTCCGGATCCACGGCGACATCAGTACCGCCCACCACCGCAGCGCCGGATGAGGGACGTAGCAAGCCACACAGCATCCGGATCGTCGTCGATTTTCCCGCGCCGTTGCTCCCGAGGAATCCGAAGATCTCGCCTTTCTTGACGTCGAACGAGACGTTATCCACCGCCACGAAGGCCCCGAACCTGCGGGTCAGATGCTTGACTTCGATAGCAATCGACAAGTGTTTTACCTGTAACCCTGAGCCCTGTGCCGTTCCTATTTTCCAACCGCTCGATCGAGACGGGCCTCGGCGAGACGGGCGTTGGCACGCGCGCGCGTCAGGTCCAGCTCCGCCTGAAGGACTCCGAGGTCCGCGTAGACGACGTCCGTGCTCGTGATGACGCCGGCGCGGAAACGTTCCCCGACGACTCGGCGTGCCTCAGTGGCGCTGCGGACGCCGTCCGCCGCGGCGCTGATCGTGGCGCGGCTCGAGTCGAGCTCAAGCCAGCGCTGTCGCACCTCGAAGGCGATTTGCCGATCGAAGTCGGCCGCGCGTGCCTCGAGAGCCCTGGATGCCGCGCCCGCTTCGGCGTATTCCGCGCGGCGCCGTCCGCCGTCCCAGAGGAGCCAGCTGACGTTCACCGAGACGTCCCACGAGTCCTGCCACGTGCCCTGTCGCGGGAAGATTCGAGCGTTCGGACGAGCGTAGTCGTATCCCGCGAGCACTCCTACCTGGGGGCGCGCGCCCGCCGCGACGGCGTCCTCGCGAGCCCTCGACGCCTCGGTACGGCCGGCAAGGGCGCGGCGCTCCGGCCGTCGGGCGCGGGCGTCCGCGAGGAGGGCTTCGGGTGAGGATGGCGGCGCTCGAGCGCCGTCGAGCGTCGCGTCCGGATCGAGACGTTCGACCGTATCGAGGCCGATCAGGCGGCGGAGATCGGCTTCGCAGATGAATCGGGTGTTGCGTGCCTCGATCGCGAGGACTCGCTGGCGCGATTGCTGCGCGTCGGCCGACAGCACGTCATTTGGCGGGATCAGTCCCTGTTCGAGGCGGCTGCTCAGGTCCCGCAGATGGGCGCCGATGCTGTCGAGCGAGCGCGTCAGCACCCGTTCGGTTTCAATGGCCGAGACCAGGGCCCAGAAGGCACGTGCGATCTCAAGCCGCAAGTCGGCGCGCGCGGCGGCGAGATCCTCTCCCGCGGCCTGACGTTCGGCGGCCGCCGCGCGCTCCAGCGCGTCAGTGCGTCCGCCCGAATAGACGGGCCACTTCAGATCGAGACGGGCGGCGTAGTTGTCGGGTATGTCGGGATAGATGATGCGGGCCGGCTGACCCGGCTGGGCGATACCGAATTCGTCTACGTGGTTCGTGCGCGCGTAATCGCCTGCGAGGGCGACCGAGGGCATCCCCGCGGCGGCGCGACCGGCCTCCGCCGCTTCCGCCCCTTCCTTCCGCGCCGTCAGCTCCGCGAGCCTGTGGCTGTTCGACAACCCGCGGACAATCGCTGCCTCCAGCGTCAACCGAAGCACTGGTTCCTGCGCGACGGCGCCTCGGGCCGCCAGTAATATCGCGAAGAGTGCGAACCTATGTTTCATGATTCACTCGACATGCGTGGACCCCGCCTCCGCGCGTTTCGCGCCTGTAATGAGATCGATGAACACGTCTTCGAGCGACGCCGCGATGGGTCGCACGTTGACGCCGGCGACGCCCATGCGGACGAGCGCGGCGTGGATGACCGCCGCGGTTGCGGGCGCCTGCCTCCCGCTGGCGATGCGCACGTGGATCCGGTCGCCAAACGGCTGCACGCTATCCACGCCCGGCAGCGACGCGATGGGTTCTATCGGCGGGCGCGCTGCTTCGGCCGTCACCTCGAGCAACTGGCCGTCGAGCCGCGACTGCAGATGCTCTGGCCGATCAACCGCGAGGAGGCGGCCTTCATGAAGCAGGGCCACGCGGGCACACCGCTCCGCCTCGTCCAGGTACGGCGTGGACATCACGATCGTCAGCCCGCGCGACAGGAATTCCGATAACAGCTTCCAGAACTCCCGGCGCGACACGGGATCGACGCCGGTCGTCGACTCGTCGAGGAGCAGGATCTTCGGCTCGTGCACCAACGTGCAGGCCAGCG
>JANNHC010000152.1:0-1830 GCA_031404215.1 Acidobacteriota bacterium | reverse complement strand
CCGATCTCCCCGGCGAGGGTGACGACGTACGCGGTGTTCCCGATGACCTCGAGCGAGGTCGGCTGGTTCAGACCGTCCGTGATGACGGTGAAGGTGCCGTCTGAAGTTATCTGCCGTCACTCCCCGCGGCCGCCGTCGAGTGCAGCCGTTGTTGGGCTGTGTGTGTCATGCCTCCACATCGTGCTGGCCTTCGCGATAGGCTTGCCAGCTCAACACCGCCAGAATCCCGGAGAGCAACAGGAACCAGACAAACGCGCCCAAGGTCGCAAGATAGGTTGGTGACAGCCCTGCTGTGACTCCTGGTCCAATCCCACGCTGGCCCCACAGGCCCGCCCCCAGCGCCGCCACTGACACGCCGCCAAGGACCCAGTGCCTAGCCCGGACCAGACTCACCGCCACGTACGCGAGCCACGCCGCGCAAATGCCCAGGAACGCGTACTCCGTCGTGAGGTCCGCTTCACCGTGTGTGATGTCGTGGAACGCCGCCCACACGAAGTAGACCGCGACGAAAGTCCCGAGAGCAATGACCAGCAGCCTTGGAGCCGCGGCCCGTCGGCGCACGGAATCGAGTTGCATGTGTTTCCCTCCTTGGTGACGGCGTTGCCCTGGCGTCCTGCAGTTTCGGGCGAACGACTTCAAGTCCTCCGCGCCGCGCCATTTCGCGCGCGCAGGCGAGCGCCGCCACAAACGATCCCCCGCACGTTAACAGCCATGACCCGATCGAAGAGTTCCGTCGTCGTCTCGAGAAACGGATGCATTGGCGCGATTCCGGCGTTGTTGACCAGAATGTCAAGCCTCCCGAACTCCTCGAGCGTGGCAGCGACGATCCGTGCGACGTCGTCAGGACGATGTGACGTCGCGGGTGGGACCGATGGCGCTGTGCCGGCCGACAGAGGGGCGCGACGTGCTTGACCCCGGTCCGAGTTCGTGGATAAGATTCCGGCTTCATTCCGGTCGTTCGAAAAATTCTTCGGTGCGCGAGGATGTGGCATCATTCAATTCCGGACTCGCAGCGTGGGCAACTGTCCTCCGGCGCCCCGGAGTCCTAGCCAGTGGGCCAGATCTTTCCCCCTTGGTGGAACAAGCTCCCGATCGTGGCCGCCATCGCGGGCAGCCTCGGCCCGGCCCTCGCGATCGCGGGCGTCTGGTACTTCTTTTCCCCGTGGTACACAGACGTGGGCTACCGTCCCGTTCAACCCGTCCCGTACAGCCACAAGCTCCACGTCGGCGACCTCGGTCTCGATTGCCGATACTGTCATGCCTCGGTCGAGATTTCTGCCGTCGCCAACGTTCCGCCCACCCAGACCTGCATGAACTGCCATCAGACCGTGATGAAGGACAGCGCGAAGCTCGCACCGATTCGGGACAGCGCCGCCAGCGGTCGGCCGATGCGCTGGATTCGCGTCCACAACCTTCCCGACTACGCCTATTTCGCCCACAACGTGCACGTGGTGGCAGGAATCGGCTGTGTCACCTGCCACGGCCGCATCGACGAGATGGAAACAGTCACCCAGATGACGCCCCTCAGCATGAGCTGGTGCCTCGACTGCCACCGCAACCCCGGTCCGAGCAGACGCCCCGTCTCGGAGGTCACCAACATGAAGTGGACCCCTCCCAGGGACGTCAGGATGCTCGCGGCGGAACTCGAGCGCGACCGACCGGTCAAGCCGCCGACTGACTGTTCGGGGTGCCACCGGTGACACGGACATATTGGCGAAGTCTCGCGCAGCTCGAGGAGCACCCCGAATCCCGCGCCTTTCTCGAGCGGGAGTTCCCGGAGGGAGCCTCAGAGCTTACCGACGGGGTCACCCGGCGCGACATGATGATGCT
>JANNHC010000151.1:0-3603 GCA_031404215.1 Acidobacteriota bacterium | reverse complement strand
ATCGGCGACGAGGCCGCGCTGCGGCTGGTGCCGCTGGAGATCCTCCCCGGCGTCGAACAGGTCATGGCGATCCAGAAGCCGTACAAGCTGGTTTCGCGCGAGTTCAAACCGGACTCCAGCGTCATCGGCTCGGGCGGCGTCCTGCTCGGCGGCAAGCGCCTGCACGTGATGGCCGGCCCGTGCGCCGTCGAGGGGCGCGAGATGCTGATCGGGATCGCCCGGCAGGTGAAGGCGGCCGGCGCCACCGTGCTGCGCGGCGGCGCCTTCAAGCCGCGCACCTCGCCCTACGCCTTCCAGGGCCTGGAGGCCGAGGGCGTGCGCTACCTGGCCGACGCGCGCGAGGAGACCGGCCTGCTCGTGGCCACCGAGCTGATGGACCCGCGCGATCTGGAGCTGCTCGACCGCCACGTCGACTTCATCCAGATCGGCGCCCGCAACATGCAGAACTTCCGGCTGCTCAAGGAGTGCGGCAGCACGAAGAAGCCGATCATCCTCAAACGCGGCCTCTCGGCGACGATCAAGGACCTGCTGCTCTCGGCCGAGTACATCGTCGCGAACGGCAACCCGAACGTCATCCTCTGCGAGCGCGGCATCCGCACCTTCGAGGACTACACGCGCAACACGCTGGACATCGCCGCGGTGCCGGCGATCAAGTCGCTCTCGCACCTGCCGATCATCGTCGACCCGAGCCACGCCGGCGGCCGCCGCGACCTGGTGCGCCCGCTCTCGCTCGCGGCCCTCGCGGCCGGCGCCGACGGGCTGATGATCGAGGTGCACCACAACCCCGAGGAAGCCTTCTCCGACGGCCCGCAGAGCCTGCGTCCGGAAGGGTTCGCTGCGCTCATGGAGGAATTGCGCCGGCTCGCGACCTTCCTCGGGCGGGAGCTCTAGACAGATGTCCTGCACATGAGCCAAGTTCAGTTGACCATTCGCCTCGACGGCGCTCAGGGCTCAGGCGCTCGACGAGCTTCATGAGGCCGGCCGGGTTTTCCCTTGTCCACACCCCCCCGGTGGGATAACCTGCGGCCCGTCCCCATCGATAACGATGCTGTGCACGTATTGCGGTGCCACTTCGTCTCCGACGCTGGACCGGTGCACCGTCTGTCGTACTCCGTTTCCCCCGGGTATCCTCGGTCCGGCGACGTCGTCGGGCACCGACCCTGACGCCGACCAAACGCGGCTGGCCCCTGCGACGGCGGCGAATGCCGCCTCTCCTCCGTGGACCGGCGACCTGACCGGCGTGCCAATCCTGGAGATCGGTCACACGTTCGCCGGCCGATACAGGATCATCAGGCTCCTGGGCGCAGGCGGCATGGCTGCCGTCTACCAGGCGTGGGATGAAACGCTCAGCATGGCGGTTGCGCTCAAGCTCATCCGCGTCGACCCGTCGACGCCGGCGGAGGACATCCGCCAGCTCGAAGAACGCTTCAAGCGCGAGCTGAAACTCGCCCGCCAGGTCACTCACCCCAACGTGGTCCGCATTCACGATCTCGGCGAGATGGGCCGCACGCTGTACTTGACGATGGCGTACGTTCAGGGCGCGGACTTGGCTACCGTCATCCAGCGCGATGGACGGCTGCCGATCGCGCGGGCGCTGTCGCTGGCCCGTCAGATCGTGTCCGGCCTCGCGGCCGCCCATCAGGCCGGCGTCGTGCATCGCGATCTCAAACAGGCGAACATCATGGTCGACGGCGACGACCAGGCGCTGCTCACCGATTTCGGCATCGCCCGCTCGAATGCCGGTGACCAGGCGCTGCTCACCGAAGTCGCGATCAGCCACTTGCCGGCCCGTTCGACGCTCCACACGACGCCAGGCGCGATCATGGGCACGCTCGAATACATGGCGCCGGAGCAGGCGCGCGGCGAGCCGGCGGACGAGCGCACCGATATCTACGCGTTCGGGCTGATTCTGTACGAGCTGCTCGCCGGCGGCCGTCCCCGCGGCACGAGGGAGGGAGGCCTGGCAGAGCTGATTGCGCGGATCGAGCAAGGGCCGCCGCCGCTCCGCTCCGTTCTGCCGGACGTGCCCGACGAGGTCGAGCGCATCGTTTCGAAATGCCTGCTGCCCCAGCCGGCGAAGCGGTATGCCACCACTGACGAGTTGCTCGCGGACCTCGAGACGCTCGACGCGGAAGGTCACCCACTTCCGGCACTGCGACGCCTCCCGCGATGGAAAGTCTTGATCGCAGCGGCGGTCATGGGCGCGATGCTCGTGACCGCCACCTGGTGGTTCGCCTCGAACCGCGTACCACCGCCGGCTGCCGCTCGTCCGCCCTTGCCGGTTCTCATCGTCGACTTCGACAACCGCGCGCAGGAGCCGGTATTCGAGGGGGCGCTGGAGCAGGCGCTCGGCATTGCGATGGAGGCAGCGCCGTTTATTACGGCGTATCCCCGGCGGGACGCTGCGCGACTCATGCGTGATTTGAAGCTCGGTGACAAGCTGAACGAGAGTACGGGACGCCTCGTCGCAAACCGTGAGGGCATCCGCGTCATCCTGGCTGGGTCGATCGAACGCGACGGTACGGGATATCGCATCGCTGTACGAGCGGTCGATCCCGGAAAGCCGGAACCGCTGTCGTTTGCCGACGCGAAGGCCTCGGACAAAGGCGCCGTGCTGTCGGCCGTTGGACGCGTGGCCGACAGCCTGCGGAAGGGGTTGGGCGATACCACGCCTTCGGCACAACACGAGGCAGAGACGTTCACCGCCGCCTCGCTCGACGCGATCAGGGAGTACACGATCGCCCAGGATCTCTCATCCAATCAGAAAGACGCAGAAGCGGTCGTCCATTACCGCGAAGCCCTCCGCTACGACCCTGAATTCGGCCGCGCGTACGCGGGATTGGCGATCAGCCTGTTCTACCTCGGGCAGCGCCCGGAAGCGGCGAAGAACTGGACGGAGGCGCTCAAACGCATGGACCGCATGACGGAGCGTGAAAAGCTGCGCACGTCCGGCACCTACTACGTGGGGGTGGCGCGCGACTACACGAAGGCGATCGAGGAATACGAACAGCTCGTCAGAAAGTACCCGGCTGACTCGTCGGGCCACAACAACCTCGCGGTTGCGCATTTCAGCGCACTCAACTTTGCAAAGGCGCTCGAAGAGGGGAAAAAAGCGATCCAGATCTACCCGAGGAGCTTCAAGTTTCGCGCGAACTACGCCTTGTACGCGATGTACGCGAGCGACTTCCCCACGGCGGCGGCGACGGCCCGCGAGCTGATCAAGGAAGACCCGAAGTTCGAGACGGCGTATCTGCCGCTCGCCATGGAAGCCCTGGCCGCCGGCGATGCGGCCCGGGCACGCGGCGCCTATCAGCAGGCGGCCAGCGGCGGCGACGCGGGCGCCTCTCTGGCGGCCATTGGCCTTGCGGACATTGCCATGTACGAGGGGCGCTACGACGAGGCCCTTGCGGCGCTGCCCGCGGCAGCCGGGCGGGACAAGGACTTCGGCCCAGCATAACGCCCGGAGTTTCCACTTATAGCGCTGCTCAGATTTGCGGAGCCACTTCTCACTCCAAGATGTTCCAAAGCTTCTTGATTAAGTCAACGGAAGCACTCGAGGCCCAACTCACCGAGTACCTAGCAATCGAACGGCGTATTGATGCG
>JANNHC010000150.1:0-1625 GCA_031404215.1 Acidobacteriota bacterium | reverse complement strand
GAGAACGCCGACTTCACCACGGCCAAGCCGTGGCTGCCTCTCAATGCCGACTGGCCGACGCGCAACGTCGCGCGGATGGCAGAGGAGCCTCATTCAATCCTGACGCTCTATCGTCGGTTGCTGGCTGCCAGGCGCGCGCATCTGGCGCTGTCGATCGGTGACTTCACGCTGCTGGACGCGGAGGGCGACGTGCTCGCCTATGAGCGTCGGCACGGCGCGGAGCGACTGATCGTGGCGCTCAATCTCGGGGGACGGTCGCATCGCCTGGAGTTGCCGGACTGGGCGAGCGATTGCCGGCTGCTCTTGTCCACTGTCGCCGACGCGACGCTGGCCGGAGACGGCGCCCTGCTGCTACGGGCGGACGAGGGCGTGATCCTTACGGCCAATTAACGAAAAGCAAGGAAGGACAATCGCTTGCGTATCGCCATGCTGGCGCCGATCTCCTGGCGCACCCCGCCGCGCCATTATGGCCCATGGGAGCTGGTGACGAGCCTGTTGACCGAGGCGCTGGTGGCGCGCGGCGTCGACGTTACCCTGTTCGCCACGAAGGATAGCCGGACGGCGGGCAAGCTGGCCGGTGTCTGCCCGGCGCCCTATTCCGAGGACCCCACCATCGACGCCAAGGTGTGGGAGTTGCTCCACATCGCCCATGTCTTCGAGCGCGCGGGCGAGTTCGACCTCATTCACAACCATGCCGATTTCGTCCCGCTCGCCTTCTCGCGGCTGGTGGAGACGCCGGTGGTGACGACGATCCACGGCTTCTCCTCCGAACGCATCCTGCCCGCCTTCAAGGCGTACGACGATCGCGTCCATTACGTCGCGATCAGCGACGCCGATCGCCATCCGGACCTGCGCTATGCAGCGACGATCCACCACGGTATCCGGCTGGAGGACTTTCCGTTCGACCCGCACGGCAGCGAAGACCTGCTTTTCTTCGGCCGCATCCACCCGGACAAGGGGGCGGCAGAGGCAATTGCGGCGGCACGTCGAGCGGGTCGGCGGCTGATCATGGCCGGCATCGTCCAAGATCATGACTATCATAACGAGCAGGTCGCGCCCGCGATCGACGAGCGTTCCGTGGTCTATCGCGGCCCGTTGGGCGGGGCGGCCCGCGCGAAAGCCCTTGGTTCCGCGCGCGCTCTGCTCCACCTCATCAACTTCGACGAGCCGTTCGGACTATCGGTCGTGGAGGCGCTTGCCTGCGGCACGCCGGTGATCGCCTCCAACCGCGGATCGATGCCCGAGCTGATCGACCCTGGCGTGACCGGCTTCCTGGTCGACAGCGTCGATGCAGCCGTGGTTGCGATCGACCGTATCGGCGAAATCGATCGCGCCGCCTGCCGGGCGGCGGTGTCCGCGCGCTTCACGGTAGACCGCATGGCCGATCGATATCTGGACCTGTACCGATCGCTCCTTGGCTGAGGACCTTCTCGGCTTTCATTGGCCGAGCTTCCGATGCTCGTGGCGGTCCGGAACGGTACACCGAAGTCATCGGACGCCGCCCTCCAGCTTATCGATTTTGGCATCCAACAGCTCGTTGGCCATCGTCAGATCACCAAATCTTCGCCGTCAGGCGAATGATCTCCTGTCGCGCAGGTCCGCCTCGCGGACCTTGAGCCCACTTG
>JANNHC010000149.1:0-1649 GCA_031404215.1 Acidobacteriota bacterium | reverse complement strand
AGGGCGCGGGGCGGATGGCCGTCTCGCCCGACGGCCGGTGGGCCGCCTCCACGCACTCGGGCTCGCAGGACGTCGCGATTATCGACGCAGTCAAGAAAGACGTTGCGGCGACGATCACGATCGGCCGTGGTCCCGGCTTCCCCGTCTTTGCGCCCGACAGCTCGCGGCTCTACATCATGAATTCCGGCGAAGGCGACGTGTGCGTGATCGACCTGAAGGAGATGAAGATCGTCGCGCGGCACAAGGTCGGCGTGAATCCGTTCGGCGGCGGACTCCGCATCATCAGCGGCCGGCCGGCGTCGCCGCACTAGTCCCAGAATAAGCGCGTTTTTTATTCGGCGCGCGATTTGAATTGGGGTGAGCTCGTTACGCGAGCGTGTCCTTCCGCGGCACGGCCGCGTGACGGTGTCACCAGATTCTCTCAGATCCGTTCAGCGTCCTCCACTCGAGTCAACGGGTTGATGCCATCCGGGCCTCGCTATCCCGGTCTCGGGGGCCACGGCTCAGCACCGCAGTGGCGCGCGGAGTTGATCGACGCCGCGGAGAAAGACGGCCTGCCACGGATTCCACGCGAGCAGGCGGAAGACCAGCCGACGACTCGTGCGGACGACCTGGACGGGAATCAGCATGAAGGCGGTGAGGAACGCTTTGAATTCCATCCGCAGGACCGCAGCTTTCTCGGCGGCGTAGCGCGCCGCCCAGCGGCCGGTGTCCGGCAGGCGCAGCGCAAACCACGCTTTGAGCGTCCAGGCGAGCGCGGCCATCACCATGTAGGCCCAGTTGCTCAGTAACGTATCCACGGGCATGCGGGTCGCGCCCACGCCGTGCTTCAGTTGATCAATCAGGTTCTCCTGCTGGCACCGATCATTCGCTAAGAACACGATCTGATCGGCCGCCGTGTCCTGATCGTTCGTCAGATAGAAGAAGTACCGAATCTGATCGAACAGTCGCTGGTCGCCTTGTTCCACCGAGATATTCTTGCGGACGACGACCATCCGGTATGGCGTCGCGCACGCCGTGGGCTGGTACGGAAACTCCGCGACCGCCTCCGCCTCGAGGCGGAGATTCTTGTAGGCCCGCTCCACGATCGTCGCGGCTTTCACATTCACGGGCCGCTGCCGCGGCTCGGTCTTGACGTCGTACGGCGCGCGTCGGACCAACGGCGTCCAGGCGCGGGCGGGCAAGGCGTCGGCGCACCCGATCACATTGGCGCGGGCATCGTAGCCAAACACGAACCGCACCCCGTCGGTGTCCCAGCGATCCAGATGGCCGGTCTGCGAGAAGTCCGTATCCCCGCGAAACGTGATGCGGCGAAACCCGGCCTCGCGGCACAGCGTGCGCGCCTGGTCGAACCGCTCGGCCGCGCCTTCCGCCGATGGCCGATTGCCGCTGCGGTTCACCAAGAACCACGGCTCGCCAGTGTTCGCCAGCGACACCACCAGCGGGTGATAGCCCCACACGCCGTTGTACGCGATGTCCATCCCTTCCTTGCACTCGCCCGTGGTCTCGGCCAGCGTGCCATCGGCATCGATCACCGCCTCGTCGAAGAACGCGGCTGGTTGCGCGCGCCAGACCGGGACCCGCGTCTCGTTGATCGCCGTCTGCAAGGCCTCGATCGCCGACTCGTCAAACCGCCGGCAGAAATCGCC